>CAYMLL010000004.1:59512-73293 GCA_964390645.1 uncultured Planctomycetia bacterium
GCGCGAACTTCACGAGCGTCACCTGGTGACCGGCCTCGAAACGCTCGTCGACCCACATGCCACGGTACGAGAAGAACCGCGTGCCGCCGGCCTTGCGGAACGGCGCAGTGCTGCGGCCGTCGTCCGCGCGCTCGGCTTGCTTCAGCCGACGAAGGTAGCTCGCCGTCTCGACCGCGGCCTTGCCCGCCGACTTCTCGAATCCCTCCTCGAGACTCCTCGCCACATCGTTCTCTCGAAGACGGTCCTCGTCACGGATCTCCTTGTCCTCGGCCGGGATCCGGACGGCGCGACCGGTGACGAGCTTGCCGACGTTGCCGGGGCCGGATGCCGACTCCGCGGACGGGGAGCCCAGGTCGGACTTCCTGCCACTCGCCCGGAACTCCAGCGCGTTGAGCGACAGGACGCGAGAATCCGCACGCCTGTCCCTGGACTCGCGCTTCGCGGATGCGACGGCAGTGCCATCCCGGAGGATCACGAAGCTGGTGTACGGCGTCTGGATGCCGTACTTCTTCGACAGTCGCACGACCTCGCTGACGACCTCCTCGCTCTCGCCACGCAAGCGGATTCCATCGAGCAGGTAGCCGACGCGGCGACGCGCCCAGAGCGTCTCCACGAACTCCCGCGACGTGTCGGGGCCGCCGAAGCTCGCCGAGTACTCGAAGACCTCGGTGGCGTCGTTGACGCGTCCCTTCAGCAGGAGCTGCGCGTTGCCTTCGCCCTTGAAGCGGCCGACGAGCACGAGCTGCGAGCCTGCGTAGAGATCCGTGATGGCCCTGGGGTGCAGGTCGAGAAGCTCGATCTCGTCGCCCTTCACCTCGAGCTCGAGACTCGTGAGGACGGGGTGGCTGGTCTTGTTGTAGAACTCGGTGACCTTCGCGGCGACGTCCTCTTCCGGCCGTACGTACTCGCTGACGCCGCCGGCGACGGACGCGATTCCGTCGAGTAGCTGCGTATCGACGTCGTAGCCGACGCCCCAGCTGAAGAGACGCACCGCGCCCTGAGGCTCGTTCGACACCGCTCGCTCGACGCTCGCGACGATCTTCTTCGGATCGATGGTCTCGCCGATGGTCGGCCGGCCGTCGGTGAGAAAGACGATGTAGCAGGGGCGCATCGGATCGCGTGGAAAGGCGAGTGCGGTCCCGAGGGCGCCCGCCATGTCCGTGCCACCTTGCGCGGTGAGCTCGTCGACCCAGCGCAGGGCGAGCTCGCGGTTGTCCTGACCGGCGTCCGCGAAGCTCGAATTCCACGGGTAGACATCCGTGGAGAATCGAACGAGCCCGAAGCGATCACCGTCGTTGAGATTCGAGATACAGTGTCGCAGGGCGTTCTTCGCCTGCTTCATCTTGTCGCCGAGCATGCTTCCCGAGGTGTCGACGACGAAGACGAGGTCGCGCTCCACGATCTTCTTCGCCTGCAGCCGGCTGCGCGGCGAGAGGAGCATCAGAAAGTAGCCGGGCTCGCCGGCGACGGGGACGTGGGTCAGCAGGTTGAGGCCCACGTCCTCGTCGCTGACGCTGTAGTACAGCTGGAAGTCCTTCGAGAGGGTGGTGTGCTTCTCCGCGTACGTGACGCGAGCCTCGAGCTCCTTCGAACGGTCGACGGCGACCTCGTGGCTCGGGCTGTAGACGTTGCGGATCGGCGTCGTGCTCCTGATCGTCGCGTCGAAGGAGAACTGGCCGTGAACCGTCGGGCCGGGCCGGGCGCCGTTGCGAAGAGGATAGTCGTAGTGGACGAGCGAGTTCTCGCCACTCTCGCCGCGCACCGACAGGGCCTCGAGGACCTGGTGGTAGCGCATCGAGACCTTGACGCGGCTGCGAGGCTCGATCGGGTAGACCTTGGCGCGAAAGACGTCACTGCCGAGGTGCTCGAGAAGCCCGGCGTCGCCGCTCTGCTTCACGGCGTTCTCGTAGATCGACCGGGCGCGCTCCTTGTCGATCAGCTCGCCCTTGACCTCGCGGCCGCCGACCTCCATCGAGAAGCGGCTCATGGCGGATCCCTCCGGCACGGGGAAGACGTACTGCGCCTCGAGGCGGCGCTGCGTGTTGTTGACGAAGATCTGCACGACCGTGGTCGTGGCGCTCTGTCCGTCGACGACCACCTCGACGTCGTGCCTCTCGAGGGCGAGCGGCGGCAGATCGGGCTCCACGGGTATGACGAGACCGGCGGCGCCCAGGGGAGCGGCGCCGAGAAGAAGCAGGACGGCGGTCGGAAGAAGGAGCGCAAGGGGGTGTCGCGGTAGCATGTCGGTTCCTCTTCTGGGCGGGCTCCGGGGACATCGGCGGCGGAATAGCGCGTTTGCGACAATTCGGACCGCAAGACGGGCCGCGAGTTCCCGCTTTTCCCACTTCATCGCGGTGTTTCTACGCTCAATCTCCTGCCGCGCTCGCCGGCGACTTTCCGCGTTTCTGCCGAACTTCCCGGAGAACTTGCAACCGTCGGCACGGAATCGACTCTATTACCTCGATACGTTGACCACGACTCTCCGGCGACCCCGCCGGACCAGCCCCCTCGGGAGAGAACCCATGCGCGAAGCAGTCACCCGGTCGGCCGTCCTGGCCGCGCTCCTTCTCGTCTCCTCGGCCGCGCAGGCCAGGGCCCCCCGCGATCTCCTCGCCGGGGTGAAGGCGCCGGAATGCGGCACCTGCGGCAAGCAGACCTACGACACGTCGATCGAGTGGCTGGGCAGCCCCTCCGAGGCGGCCCGCAAGGCGAAGGAGGAGGAGAAGCTCGTCTTCGTGCTGCACGTCTCCGGTCACTTCGAAGACGCCAAGTTCACGTGAAATAACGCGCAGGCGCTCCGTGTGAACGCCCTTGCGAACCCCGAGGTCGGCAAGTACATCGCGGCGAACTTCGTCTCGTCCTTCCAGAAGGTCGCGACCTTCCGCATCGTCAACGGCGCCAAGCAGGGCGGCAACGTCGCCGCGTACTTCTGCGCCCCGGACGGTCGCGTCCTCCACGTCGTCGCCGGCCCGGTCAACGCCGCGACGATGCTGCGGGAGGCCCGCTGGGTGGTCGAGACGGTGCGTGCGGCCATCGAGAAGAGCAAGAAGGAGAAGACGAGCTTCAAGGTGATCTTCCGCCAGTCCCACGCCGATCGTCTCCGCAAGGAGCACGGCCTTGTGGTTCACCCCGTGACCTTCGACCCTCCACTCGGCAAGGACGGCGGCCCCGTGAGCTTCCGTGATCCCACCGGCAAGCCGCTCGCTCCGGTTCTCCCCCCGCCGCCGATCGACGGGCCGGACGTCTCGTTCGACCTGGCCCGGCAGGAGCTGTTCCAGGCGGCCGAGGCCAAGTCCGCCGGCGCGCGGAGGTGTAGAACACTCAACGGCGACGGCTGCCGGATCACGATCGGCAACAAGGGACGTGTGCACCAGATCCTCGCGGCCTACTCGATGACGAAGATCGAGCGCCTCTATGGCACCGTGTTCCAGAACGTCCTCGGCGAGCGGATCAGCACCGACCCGGTGATCACGATCAACAGCCGTCCCGGCAGCCGCCGCGCGGTGTGCCTGCACTGCGAGTCCCGGCGAGGCATCCTTCCCCTCGAGGGGGCACGCGACTGACGGACCTCCCCCTTTCATCGAGACGCTCACGGCGAGGAACCCGACGAGGACCGCGACGAGCACAACACCGGAGACCAGCCGTTCGGACCCGGGGCAGGCATTCGCCACGCACCGACTGGCGAGCATCCCGACGCCGGAATTCAACCAGCGACCAGATCAGAACGCGGCATCGTCCCGGCGAGGGGGAGGTCACGACGGTGCTTCCGCCCGGACCGGATCACGAGCCAGCGCCGTGAGAAGAAACGCCGCGGCTTCACGGAACGCACGCGGACTCGCGACCGTGCTCCGCGTCACGACATCCCGGACTCCAGCGCACGGAACACGATCATCCTGCCGCAGCGGCGTGACCCGGGGAGCCTCGCCATCGACGGTTCGCCCCTGGACATCACGCGAAGCACTTCTGTCTCGAACGACCGGTCCGGATCATCGGAGCATGGAAGCCCGAAGAAACAGCGCGGCCCTTACACGAGCCGCGAGGGAATTGCGGGCCTTGAAGTCGTGATCGCACCGGGTGGGTCCCACGAGCCGCAGCCGGGGTCGAACACGACGGCGGTCCCGCATGGTGGGCGACGGTACTCCGTGCCGAAGAGTCCCGAAAGTGCCGACGCGGAGCACGGAGCTCTCTCCTCGGAGCGGTGACTCTGTCCGGTGCCCCCGGCGCCGCCTCTCGCCCGCCGGCGCCCCGCAAGGCTACCTCAATCGCGCGGCGTTCTCCAACGAGTCGCCCGAGAGGCGAAAGACCTTCAGGTGGTCGAGCTTCCGGGCGCCGAGGCCTTCGTAGAACTCGATGGCCTTCGAGTTCCATTCGAGCACCCACCATTCGAATCGAGCGCAGCCGCGCTCCTTCGCGAGCGCGGCGAGGTAGCCGAGCATCTTCTTGCCGATTCCCTTGCCCTGCGCTCGGGGCCGGACGAAGAGGTCGTCGAGGTGCAGGCCGCGCTTCCCCGTCGAGGTGGCGAAGGTGTGATAGAAGACGGCGAAGCTGACCGGGTCGTCGCCGAGGTAGCCGAGCACGGCCTCGGCCGCGGGTGTCGTCCCGAACAGGGCCTCGCGGAGGTGTTGCTCCGTGACGCTCAGCTCGTCCGGGAACTTCTCCTCCGCGGCCAGTTCACGGATGAAGTCCAGCAGCAACGGCACGTCTTCCGCGGACGCCTCGACGATCCTGAACTCCTCGTGTTCGGCCATGGACTCCCGTCCGATTCGTGGACTCGACCCCGCAGGGCCAACGAAACTCATCCCGTCCCTCGATGATAGTACTTGAGCACGACCGCCCGCCAGAGCCCCCCGGGTTTTCCGGTGCGGAACTCCACCGCGCGCTCCGCTCTCTCCATCGCCGCAACCTCTTGCCACATCACGACTCGATCGGAACGTCCGCCCCCGAGTTCGCAGCCGGCATCGCCACCTGCTCCGTCCGGGAATCGAACCCGGTGGAATTCGGGCTCCAAGACTCGTCGCGGCGTCGCGTCCCCCGAAACGGTCTGGTCCGGGACTCGTCCCGAGGTCTCGGAGAAAGAGACGCGAACCGGGCGACCGCGACGAACAGAACCGCCCCCGACGTCCCGAGCCTCGTCCCGAGGTAGCCGCCGCGGCTTCGCAAAGCGTTGCCCCCGCACGCCAAGGGGAGCCGACAAGCGCCCTTCAAGATCCGCATCGACTCCGCCGCGGAGAGCCTTCCGCCGGCGGGGTGATGGTGGAGCCGTCGTTACTGGCTCCGGAACATTCTCTGTTTTCCGCCGGGGTGGCAGGTGGGACGTCACCCATCAGCACTTGACCTTCCCCCCTCAAACGCAACCAGCCGCAAAGTGATGAACTGGCGGCTCTGACCCTGCCCCGTCTCCTGCTCCACCCTTCGCGCGAAAATCGCGGCTTCTGGCCGGGTTCATCCGCCTTCCCCGGTCTCCCAATCTGTCCCCCGAATGTGTCCCAGTCCAAAAAAAAGGACCTACGACCCGTGGTCGTAAGTCCTTTCTGAATCTTGGCGAGGCGGAAGGGACTCGAACCCTCAACCACCGGATCGACAGTCCGGTACTCTAACCAAATTGAGCTACCGCCCCACAACTCGAACGGCCACCTTACTTACCGATTACCACGGAGCTTGTCAATCCGGTTTTCACCCACCCTCCCGGAAAACCCACACGGCGCTCCCGGAAAACCCACACGGCGCTCCCGGAAAAACCACGCGGCGCTCCCGGAAAAACCACGCGGCGCTCCCGGAAAGACCACGCGGCTCCCTACGGCTGGGCCACGGGGACATCTCCGCTCCCGACATCAAGTGCGAACGGCCAGTCGATAACGCTGGCTGTCCCAGTCGAAATCCCTGTTCAAGTACTTCTTCAGAGTCGCCGAGACACGCTGGTTGAGCGCGTCCATCTCCAGATCGGTGTCGTACCCCGCGATCACGACACGGCTGGCGATCTCGGAGACCTTCAGGGGAGAGTCGGACTTGTCGAGAACCTCGACGATGTAGTCCTTCAGCCGCGTCTTGTTCTTCGGGAGGATCTCCCTCACACCGTTCGCCCTCAGCGCCTCGTCCGAGAGACGGTACTTCTTGTGCTCCTTCTCGAAAATGTCGTAGCGCTGCAGAGCCTGGAATACCGTGTTGTAGAAGGAGCGGGGATTCGTCGAGCTCGACACGTACCCGACCGCGGGAAGGCACTTCTGGATATCCGACGGAGACATCGGCCCGTTTTCCTCCAGAAGGACCTGGGCGATGTAGTCCTTGAGGTTCTTCTTGCGCTTGCCGGCGAGAAAGCTGTGCTGCGGCCCGGGCTCGTCAGCGCTCCCACCTCCGTTCTCCGAGACGCCCAGAGAGTGAGAGCTCTTGCCCAGGGTCGCCCCGACACCGACACGGCCCCCGCCTCCCTTCTCGTAGGCCTGTATCTGATCCTCGACGCGTCGCAGCTCGAGACGCAATCGCTCCCGCTCCCGCATGAACTCGCCGAGCTGCGGCTTCTGCTTCTTCATCTCCAGGAGTTCCTCGAGGTCACGGACCGTGAGACTCTCCAGATACTGCTGCGGAACTTTCGACAACATGACAGCTCACCTGCACACTCAGCGGATGCTGAAAGGCTCACCCACGCATTGCGCCGAACTCACCGCGCACGCGAGGACGCCCCGAATACGGGATCCCGCTCCAGCAGTTCCCGTTCAGAGCCCCACGCGCGTCCGAAACTACGGCATTCGCTCGACCGCGTAGCCACCTGGAAGCGATCGGAGGAAACCGAACCAAGTTGCGCACTGGCGACCCGCAAGCCCTGCTACAGACCTGCAGGCGCGCGGCCTCTCAGCCGTACGCACCGAAACCCGACCAAAAAGTCGGACACCGAAAGCCCACTCCGAGAACACGGAGCGATTCGACCAGCTTCCGGACCAGCACCACACGCAACTGGCCCGTAACGAACACCTTCCGAATCCCTTTCGGCTTCCTTTCGGCTTCCTTTCGGCTTCCTTTCGGAAGGACATTCTATACGGATGGACCTCGGACTCAATGCAATTCTAGGAGTAAAGGACCGGATCAAGTCGCGTGGGCCGATCTCGTGTCCTCGAGGGCGGTCGGGGTGACTGCGGCCGCCGCCGCACCCTGGTCGAGAAGCCGCCCCAGCCGGGACGCCAGAACCGAGTCGCAACCACTTATCGTTTCGACTTTTGCAGCCTCCTCCAGGGCGTCGGCGGCAGGCCGGCATGATCGATGGGGTCGCGGTCCGACGAGTGCCGCGTAGACGTCGGCAATCGTGGTCACACGGGTCAGCACCGAGATCTCGTCGCCCCGCAGGCCCCGGGGATAGCCGCTGCCGTCCGCTCGCTCGTGGTGATCCCGGGCGGCGTCGGCAACCCCCGCCAGGTCCGGCTCCAGGTCGGACAGCAAGGCGTCACCCAGCCAGACGTGACGGCGAAGCTCGGCACGCTGATCGACGGTGAGCACCCGCGGCGACGAGACGTAGTCCTTGCCCTCGAAGAAGGCCATCCCGATGTCGTGAAGCAGTCCCGCGAGCCCGTACACGCGTCGCTGCGCCCTGCTGCACCCCGAAGGCGCCAGCGCCAGGCTGAACGACGCGCTGAGCACCGAGTGCGGAGCGAGCCACCGGGAGTGGTCGCCCCGGTAGACGTCCTGCGGTCGCAGAACGCGAGTGTCACTCCCGGTCGCGATCAGATCGTCGACGATCGCCATCGCCGTGGACACGTCGACCCTCCGCAGACGACGAACCTCGTCGAAAAAGACACGCGTCCGTTCGACGACATCCTCGACCTCCCGACGCCGTGGAAGGAGCTCATGGACGTCGTCGAGCAATCGCCGCGACGACGCCAGCTTCGCGGAGACGTCCAGCCGGTCGACGCCCGAGAAACCCGTACTCCCTTCCGACTCCCGAGACGGATGCGACGAGGCGTGCGGCAGTCCGTTCTCTGCGCCCTGCAGTGGGCTCGGCACGGTGGCCGAACCACCATCACTCGCGTCGCGAAGGCTCTTCATGAGCGCCAGCGACTCCTCGAGCTCGCGGTCGTCACGCGAACGACGACAGCCGTTCTCGCTCAGGAAGCAGCGGATCGCCTGCACGTCGTCGAGGAGGCTGACGAGGCACGGAACGCGAACCAGCCCGGCGGCACGCGCGGCATGAAGCCGGCGAAGACCGCAGACGAGCTGCAAGCCGCCGTCCGTCGGACGCACGAGAGCCGGGGACAGGACACCGAGGATGCGAACCGACGACACGAGCTCCTCCGGCGGCCGGTCCTCACGCCTCGGGGGAAACGGAGGACTCCGGAGAAGCTCCTCCACCGTCACCCAGCACAACTCTCGATCTCGAGATTCCATCGCCACGGCTCCTTCTTGCTCGAACCTGGCGCTCCGTGGATCAACCTCGCGGCAGGCCCACTACCGGTCGGGCCGAGGTCCGCCAGCTCACCGGCGACGGACGGAGCGTTCTCTGGCTCATCGGCGATGTCGGCGACCCTCCTGAACGTCAGCCCCGTCCGGCCGGGACGGCGCAACGAATCTCGCCTACAATTAGACCCGCAAACCGGTACGGCTCGGCTCCGATTCAGCCGATCAAGAACACTATCGCCCGAACTTGAAACCACGCCCCCCGGAGAGCGAGAACGAGTGACGATGGACGTGACGAAGACCGATAACACCCTGGAACTGGCCCGGAGCGGCATCCAGAGCCTGGACGCTGATCCGACTCTCAAGGCAACGGCAGTCAGCAACCTCGAATGCTGGCTGACAGATCCTCAGTTCGCCGACGCCCGGCCCCATCTGGAGTGGCTTGTGGAGCAGGGCCGATTCGGCGATCTCTTCGACGCCTTCTACCAGCAGGTCCCGTTCGGCACCGGCGGCCGCCGGGCCCGTGTCGGGTTTGGCACCAATCGATTGAATCCGTTCACCGTCGGCACATCGATCCAGGGGCACTGTCTTTTTCTGAAGAAACAGTGGCCCGACCGCCAGCTCAGTGTCGTCGTCGGCTACGACGTCCGCGTGTTCCGGGACCTCAACGCAGCCTACGCCAACGGGATCGACAACGCGCTCACCGGCCTGACGTCGCGGAACCTCGCACAAGCCGCTGCAGGAGTCTACGCCGCGAACGGGATCAAGGTCTGGTTCAACGCCCCGGACAGCGAACGCTACCTGTCGACTCCCGAGCTCTCCTTCGCGATTCGGCATCTCGCCGCCGACGGCGGCCTGAACATCAGCGCGAGTCACAACCACCCCGACGACAACGGTGCGAAAATCTACAACGCGCAGGGCGGACAGGAGATCCCCCCGCTCGATGAGGAGATGGCGAAGATCGTCGAGAACATCGAGTCGCTCGACTCGATGCCGTTCGAGGAGGCCGTCGCGAACGGGCTGGTCGAGTGGATCCCTCGCAGTGTTCACGAGAGCTACGTGACGACGAACATCGCGACGTCCATCGACACGAGCCTACGGTCCGCGAAAATCCTCTTCACGCCGCTTCACGGCACCGGGTGGTCCTCCGTCGGCGAGACGCTGACCCGTGCCGGATTCCAGGTCGAGTGCTTCGATCCCCAGAGCACGCCCGACGGTCAGTTTCCGACCGTGCCGTTTCGATCGCCGAACCCGGAGGTGCCCGAGTCGCTGCTGTTAGCGGCGCAGCACGCCCAGGACATCGGCGCGGACGTCGTGCTGGCAGCGGATCCGGACGCGGACCGTCTCGGGATGATGGTACCCGACCCGAACCGCGGCTGGGTCTTCATCAACGGCAACCAGATCGGCACGCTGCTGGCCGACTACGCGGTCACTAGCTGCGCGGTGAACTCGCGCAAGCGCCCCTTCTTCGTCACCACGACCGTCACATCCTCGATGATCCGCCGCATCGCCGAGGACGACGCGGTCCAGTGTGTCGGTGACCTCGGGATCGGGTTCAAGTACATCGCGGACGTCTTGCGTCAGGTGGAGGACAGCGGATCCTACGGCCACGACGACGGGGACCAGATCGAGGCAGCGATCGAGGACTTCGTGCTGGGTGTCGAAGAGTCACACGGATATCTGGTCACCTCCAGTATCCGTGACAAGGACGCGGCAGGGGCTGCTGTCCACATCGGTGAGATCGTGTCGCGGTTGAAGAGCGAAGGGACCTCCGTCCCGCAGTGTCTCGACAGGATCTACGCCCGCCTCGGCTACGTGGCGAACATCCTGCGCTCGACGGTCATGGAGGGAGCCGCCGGCCGATTCTCCATCGAGAAGCACCAGAAGAGCCTGCGGGAGGATCCTCCCGACTCGATCGGCGGTCTGAAAGTGCGCGCTTTCATCGATCGCTGGGACCAGAGCCGCTTTGGCCCGTTCCTGTCCGAGACGGACCGGACGTCCCGCGACCTGTTGACGCTCGAGCTCGAGAACGACGTGCGCATCGTCCTGCGGCCGAGCGGCACCGAGCCGAAGACGAAGTGCTACGTGGAGGCCTGCGGAGCCCCGATGGGCGAGTCTGCGAGCCTCAGAGAGATCTCGGCCTCGAAGGCCGCCATCGACGAGCTGGCGCAGCGAGTGGCGCGAGCCTTCCTCCTCGAGATGCTGTCCCGTATCGGTGTGATGATTCCCGTCTGGGCCCTCGACGTGTCCGACCTCGTCGCCCTGCGCTGGAAGCGGCACTTCGGAGACTCCTTCTTTCCCGAGCTGCTTCGCCGACTGGACGCTGGCGAAACCGGGCCGGAGCTGGAACAATGGATCGACCGTGGTCTGGAACCGTACGGTTCGGACGGCCGGCTCCTCGTTCGCAGCGGCGTGACGTCGTACCTGCGGGAAGAGAGCCCGAGCCAGTCCGTACGCATCGCCTTGGAGCAGCTGTTCGCGTCCTGACGCGACGAGGAAGCGAGTCCATGAATCTCTGTCGCTCGGTGTCGTGCTGCCTGATACTGTCCGTCGGGCCGGTCACGTCGTGCCAACCTCCGGTCGTCCACGATGCGTCCTCCGGATCTCTGGACACCGGCGACGGGGACGAGCAGGAGTACTCGCTTCGTTTCCAGGTCTACGAGGACCGCGTCGACGACGCGAAGAGAACGAGCAGGACCTGCGGTTTCGTCGAACACCGCCGCAAGCTCCACGACGACGGGGGCATCTTCTACGTCTACGCCGTACGTGATCCGAAGCTGCCCGTCGGCTGCTACATGCCGAGCGGTCAGACCTTTCGCTACCGGATGAAGAAGGGCGGCGCGGTCGACACGATCGGCCTCGGCAGGCTCGAGCCGGACGCCTCCGTGCGAGTGCTGCTGGGAATCCGGGGCCAGATACGGCTCGACAGCGACCTCAAGCCCTGGAACCAGAGCAGCGCGAACTGAGTCTCGAGCTTGCGGTCCTTCCCCGCCGCCTCTAACATCTTGGTCGAGAGAGGCGAAGAGCCTCCGGATCCGGGTCTCGTGACCGCAACACGTACGAGAAGATCCGCATGGTCCGCACCGAGAAGGTTGAAGAGAGTCTGCGCTCGCTCATCTGGCGTCACCATCCCGAACTCCTGTTCCGGGGCGGGCTCGACATCGTCTTCACGACCAACTCGAGCACGCTGATCTCGTTGAGCCAACGAGGACCGAACTCCGTCCTGCGACTGCACCGACTCTTCTGCAACGCTCCCGAGTCGATCCTCGAGGCCATCGTGCTCGACTTCTTCACTCGCCGGTGCGGTCGGGATTCTCACGATTTGCGTGGCAGAATCATGGACTTCGTCCATCGCAATCGCAGACTGACGCTGGAGATGACCACGCTTCCCAAGATCCGCCCGCCGTGCGGGGAGGTCTACGACCTCGGCGAGATCTACGCTTCCGTACTCGGCCGACATGTTCCGGAACGTCGACTCCAGCCGGAGCGACTGCGCCTCGGCTGGTTCCACCGCGCAACGCCGTCGCTGATGGGCAAGTGGATCGAGACACCGCCGAAGCAGCCCAATGTTATCCTGGTCAACCCGCTTCTCGACGACGCGCGCGTGCCGCGGTATTACCTCGAGTACATCGTCTACCACGAAGTGCTTCACGACCTCTTCCCGATCCGTCGGCGACGCGGACGCTGGGTGCAGCATCCCACCGAGTTCCGCCGCCGTGAGCGTGCCTTCCCCGACTACGCCAGGGCGCGACGCTGGGAGCGCGAGGACCTGCGCAGCCTCAACCGAGGGAAGCCCGCAGGCGCTGTCGCAACGCCAGTGCCCCAGAGCTGAAGGATCCCGGCCGGGGCCCCCTCGAGACACCGGCGAAGCTCACCCGATCCTCGGGCGAATCCCGGACGAGCACGCTTCAGGAGAGGCCGTCCGACTCGCATCCGAGGCTGCCGCTGCCGTCATCCGACGGATCGACCCCCGCCTGCGGGAAGGGCTCCGACGGTTGCGGACCTCCCTGGAACAAGTAGTTGAGCAACCAGATGGGATCCGAAAGGTCGACAGCAGTATCGTTGTTCGAATCGGCCGCGTCTAGACAAGCCGGCACGGCGCCCAGGCGGAAGAGGTAGTCGATGAGAAAGACCGGGTCGGACACGTCGACGCCGTCATCCTTGTTCGCGTCGCCCCGGATGAAGCCGCGACGAATCGCGACACCACAGTCGTCGGCCTTCGACAGCACGGGTCGCGCGACGTCCGTGCCGAGTATGACGAGGTTGTGACCGGGAGCGAAGCAGCCGGGCGACGGATCCGGAGCCGACGGCGAGATGATCCGCCCGTCCGCGAAACCGAGATCGCTGCAGCCCTGGTCCGCGCAGCTGGCGACAGCGAGAACGATGGTGGCGACGAGCTGGTCATCCCCCGCGGGAAAGTGGGGGCTCTCGCCCGAGTCGAAATGGAACGGGGTCGCGAAGTCCTTCAGCGCGGCGACGACGGCAACGCCGTTGACGTTGTCGAAGTTGGCGATGATGTACTCGGCGCTCTCCTGTGACAGCAGCGTGTTCTCCTCCGTACGTATCTCCTGGATCAACAGATCGGGGCAGCTCTCATCTCGCTGGTTGTACTCGAGAACCATCTGGAAACCGGTGATCGGCTCGGAACTCGACAAGGTCACCGGCACCGAGACACCGCTCGTGCCCGGGACTCCGGCGCCCGACCCGATACTGAACTCGAAACGGGCGTCCGGCTCTTGTGGCACGGTGATCGACGGGTCCGGGTCGACGCCCGGCTCCGGAAAGGGCCCGGGAGGCGGAGGACCGCCGTCGAGCTTCCAGTTGACGAGATACGTGTAGTCGGCCAGTTCGACGAGTCCGTTGCCGTTGACGTCGGCGGCGCCGACGCACTCCGGAACGCTGCGGCCGAGGAAGAGGTAGGCGAGGATATCGACCGCGTCGTTGAGATCGACGACAACGGTCTCCGTCAGATCGACGACGTTGCCACGAATGAACTCGCAGTCCTCGGATTCGTTCGCCGAAGCCGGGATCACGACGACCGCGAGCAGCGCCGCCGAGAGGATCGCACGGGACACAATCGCCGCGCCGGTGATCGACCTCCGTCCTGCGGAACGGGGCATGACGTTCGACTTGGCTGCGATCATCGCGATTCTCCTCGTCCCCGACTTCCTGTACGAAACGAACACCGACCGCTCACCGAGGTGGCCGACACCGGCAACACAAAGCTCCCCGGAGACACGGATTCCCGGAAGCAAGCACCGCCCCAGAGAGCCGACCCGGACGCCCCGGAAAGGACAAACCCGACCGGAAGCGTCGAAAACACGCTGGGGCGACGCTATTGTACCCAGGCCGATGACGGGCGCAAGAGCCCGGCGAAGCCGCGCATGGAGCCGGGCGGGCCC
>CAYMLL010000005.1:0-5395 GCA_964390645.1 uncultured Planctomycetia bacterium
AGCTCGACGGCAACTACCTCGGCAAGGAGCGTGCGTTCGAGTTCGAGTTCGGGGTCGACAGGGCGACGACGCGCTTCTCCTTCGTCCCGCGTCTCTGGGCGAGCCGGCAGATCGCCGTTCTCGTCGAGGCGATCCGCGAGCTCGGCGCCGGCACGGGCGCGGCGCCGACGTCGTTCCCGCCGCCGCCGGTCCCGTCGGATGATCCCCGGCTCCGGGAGCTGGTCGACGAGATCGTCCGACTGTCGACGGAGTTCGGCATCCTCACGGAGTACACCGCGTTCCTGGCGCGTGAAGGCACGGACCTGACACGCAGGCGCCTCGTGCTGCGCCAGGCGCTCGACAACTGTGCCGATCGGGCGTTCAAGTGCCGCTCGGGCGTTGCTTCGGTCAACCAGGAGCTGAACAAGAACATGCTGCAGCAGCAGAAGTCGCTCAACTTCGGCAACAAGTACTGGGACACCCGGATGAACGCCGTCTCCGTGACGTCGATCCAGCAGATCGCGGACCTCGCGTTCTACCGTCGCGGCAACCAGTGGACCGACAGCCGTCTCGTCAACGACGCGCAGAAGCTCGAGGCGTCCAGGACCATCGAGTTCGGGTCGCCCGAGTTCCTCGAGCTGGCCCACCGTCTCGCGAAGGAGGGCCGCCAGGGCTCGATCGCGCTGCGCGGCGACATCCTGCTGTCCGTCGACGGCAAGTCCGTGCTCGTCAAGGGCCCCGCGGGAAAGTGATCTCGTTCGAACAACCAGGACACCGAGAAGCAGGAGCAGATACCGTGTTCGATACCCAGCAGAAGCTCATCGCCGTCCTCTGTATCGCGTTCTTCACCGTCGCCTCCCGTGCGCAGGAGGTCGCGCCGGTCGAGGAGGCGGGCTCCGGGAAGAGTGTTGTCGGTGTGTCGACGCCTTCCGCACCGGCGAGGAAGGACGCCGAGAAGCCGGGCGGGCAACCTCACGTGGAGGTCGTCTTCGTCCTCGACACGACCGGCAGCATGGGCGGTCTGATCGCCGCCGCGAAGGAGAAGGTCTGGGCGATCGCCAACACGCTCGCGACGGCCCGGCCCGCTCCGCATATCCGGATGGGGCTCGTCGGCTACCGCGATCGCGGGGACGAGTACATCACCAGGAGGACCGACCTGACGATCGACCTCGACGACGTCTACGGCAAGCTGATGGCCTTCCGGGCGGCGGGCGGTGGCGACGGACCCGAGAGCGTCAACCAGGCGCTTCACGAGGCCGTGACCCAGGTCGGGTGGAGCGAGGAAGACGACACGCTGCGCCTGGTCTTCCTCGTCGGCGACGCGCCCCCGCACATGGATTACCAGGACGACGTCCGGTATCAGGAGACGTGCGAGCTCGCGGCTCGTGCCGGGATCTTCATCAACACGATCCAGTGCGGCAAGATGTCGGCCACCGAGCCGGTCTGGCGCGAGATCGCGGCGAAGGCCGAGGGGCGATACTTTCGTGTCGAGCAGTCCGGGGGTCGCATCGTCGAGGCGACGCCGTTCGATGAGCGGCTTGCGGAGCTGTCGCTGAGGATGGACTCCACGCGCCTCTACTACGGCGACGTCAAGGTGCAGACGGAGCAGAAGCTCCGCTGCGCGAAGACGAACGCCAGCAAGCTCGGGGCGACGAAGCGCGCGCAGGCGCAGTGGGCCGTCTACAACGCGAGCGTCGCCGGGTGCGGCAACTTCCTGGGCAGGCAGGAGCTCTGCGCCGACTGGGAGTCCGGCAAGGTCAAGCTCTCGAAGCTCGAGAAGGGGCATCTTCCGGAAAAGCTGCGCAAGCTGAGCGTCGAGGAGACGGAGAAGGTCCTGGCGAAGAACCTCGCGACGCGCCGCGTGATCCAGAAGGAGATCGTCGATCTCGGCAAGAAGCGTCAGGCGCACCTCGAGAAGCGTCTGAAGGAGACCGACGGCAAGGACGGTCCGGACCTCGATCTCGGCATCTTCGAGTGCATCAAGAGTCAGGCGGCCTTGCGCCGAATCGTTTACGACGGCGGTCCGAAGCTCTGATGGGGCTGGAGTCTTCGACGCGGGCGGGCGATACTGGAAGAGCGCAATCGCAGAGACCCGGGAGGACACGGCCGCCCGCCGTGTCCTCCCGGGTTCGTGAACCCATGACAAAACGAGTCGTGGTTGTCGAAGACGACGCTGGGATCCGCCAGGGTGTCGTCGACGCTCTGGAGTTCGAGGGCTATCAGGTCCACGAAGCGAGCACCGGTGATGAGGGTCTCGACAAGGCGCTCGGGATCGAGGTCGACCTCCTGCTTCTCGATCTCGTGCTGCCGGGGTGCGCTGGTCTCGAGATCCTGCGGCAGGTGCGAAAGGTCTACGCGACGCTGCCGGTGATCATCCTCACCGCCCGGGGCGACGAGAACGACCGCGTCGAGGGTTTGCGGCTCGGCGCCGACGACTACGTCGTCAAGCCGTTCAGCGTTCGTGAGCTGCTGGCACGCGTATCGGCGGTTCTTCGGCGTTCGCCGGAGCGGCCGACGCCCGTGCAGGAGCTCCGCCTGCCGACGGGTGTCGTCGACTTCGCACGTCGTGAGGTGCGCTTCGACGACGGCGACAGGTGTCAGCTTTCGGAGCGCGAGACCGGGTTGCTCGACTACCTCGTCGGCAATCCGGGCCGCGCCATCTCTCGCGAGGAGCTGCTGCGTCGCGTCTGGAGGATCGAGGCGAAGGGCGTCGAGACGCGGACCATCGACATGCACGTCGCGCGCCTGCGCGAGAAGCTCCGCGACGGCCCCGGCGATCCGCAGTTGCTGGTCACCGTTCGGGGAAAGGGCTACATGTTCTCCGGAAGCGAGGTGCCGCTGTGAGGATGCCGAAGGCGGTCGGGCTGGCGTTCGCACTCTGCCTCGCGGTGGCGCTTGCCGCGACGTCGTGGATCAGCTGGACGGCGCTTCAACTCGAGCGCACCGAGGCGGAGGCCTGGGAGAAGGCCGAGACCGAGGAGCGGGTCCGTCTCGCGCTCTGGCGCATGGACTCGTCTCTGGCGCCGCTCTTGACGCAGGAGGTCGCGCGGTCGGGCATGGTCTACCGCGCGTTCTACTCGGCGGACCGCGCGTACGGGAAGACCTTCCAGAACATCCCCAAGGGCGAGGTGCTGGTGCCGTCGCCGCTGCTCTCGTTCCGGCCGCCGCATATCCGCGTCCACTTCCAGGTCGATCCGGACGGCACGATCACGTCGCCGCAGGCGCCGACGGGCGACATGAGGGACGTCGCCGAGGCTCGCGGTCACGCGACGAACGCGGAGATCACCGCAGCCACGGAATGGCTCGGGAAGCTGCGCGAGCTCGTCGACCGGGAGCGCCTCGTCGCAGCGTTGCCCGCGGACGTCTCGGGTCTCGGCTGGACCCTGGCAGGTGATCACGATGACACCGAGGAGCCTTCGCAGCAGCCCGTGCTCGGACCGCAAGCGGCAGCTTCGAGGTCGTCCGCGGGCTCCCTCCGGAAGCGCCTGGCGGCGGTCCAGTCGAACGTCTACAACTCGGTGTACCAGGCCGACGAGCAGGCGTGGGTCGGGTCGCGCCGCGGCGGTCCCGGGCAGCGAGTCGAGGATAGCCAGAGCGCGCGCAACAGCGCGGAGCTGATGCAGCGTGTCATGAACTGCGATGTCGGCAACTTCTCTGGCTGGCTCTGCCCCGACGTCGGAGGCGTGCCGGTCCTGGGGACGGGGATGCCGTCGACGACGATGCAGCCGCTCTGGATCGGTGGCGAGCTCCTGCTCGCGCGCCGCGTCGTGCTCGACGGCGGCGACGTCGTCCAGGGCTGCTGGCTCGACTGGACGTCGCTCGAGTCGACGATGCTCGCGGCGATCGAGGACCTGCTTCCTGATGCCGAGCTTCAGCGAGTCACCGACATCAGTGGGGCCGACGGTGAGCGACAGCTTGCAGTTCTTCCGGTCAGCCTGGTCCCCGGGTCGGTGCCGGCCGATTCGCTCGAGGCACGCTCTCCGGTCCTCTTCTCGCTCGGGGTGGCCTGGATCTGCGTGGTCCTCGCGGCCTGCGCGATCGGGCTTCTCCTGCTCGGTGCGATGGCGCTGAGCGAGCGTCGGCGAGGCTTTGTCTCCGCGGTGACGCACGAGATGCGCACGCCCTTGACGACGTTCCGTCTCTACACCGAGATGCTCTCCGAGGGAATGGTGCGTGACGAGGGAAAGCGCAGCGCCTACCTCGAGCGTATGCGCACCGAGGCGGACCGTCTCGGGCATCTGGTCGAGAACGTGCTCGCGTACGCGGGGCTCGAGAGCGGACGTACGCAGCGGCAGGTCGAGAGGACCGTTGCGGCCGAGGTGGTGGCTCGCGTACGGGATCGACTCGGCGATCGCGCCGGCCAGTCGGAGATGGAACTCGTCGTCGCAGTGGACGATGAGGCTGCCAGGTCCATCCTCGAGCTCGACCTCTCGGCGGTCGAGCAGATTCTCCTCAATCTCGTGGACAACGCCTGCAAGTACGCCGCCGGCGCGAACGATCGACGCGTCCATCTCGACGCGACGCGCGTGGCCGGGTCGCTGCGGCTGACCGTTCGCGACCATGGGCCCGGCATCTCGTCCGCGGGCGCGAGGCGTCTTTTTCGCCCCTTCAGCAAGTCGGTTGACGAGGCCGCGCGCTCCGCGCCGGGTGTCGGTCTCGGGCTCGCGCTCAGTCGGCGCTTCGCCCGGGAGATGGGCGGAAATCTCCATCTTGACGAGAGTGTCACGGACGGCGCCGCCGTCGTGCTGCGCCTGCCGGTCGCCGCAGCGGCGGAGGGCGACGCCTGACCGGCCGCTGGTCCCTGCGGTCCACGAGTCACCGCGCCTCGTCGAGCGTCGGATGGCGGTCCACGTAGCCCGCCGCCTCCTGGTAGGCCTTGCCGACGGCGAGTAGCCGCGCCTCGTCGTAGAGCTTGCCGATGAAGCTGATGCTCGTCGGTTGGCCGCCGGCGGTGAAGCCGTTCGGCACGCAGAGCGCGGGGTGGCCGGTGAGGTTCGTCAGCAGCAGGTTGTCGCCTCCGAAGGACGGGGCTACATAGACATCGACCCGGTCGAAGACCTTCGCGGTCTCCTCCATGACGAGTGTGCGCGCACGGTTCGCCTGCAGGTACTCGACTGCCGGAATGAGGCGGGACCGCCGGAACACGTTTGGCCACGCGACACGCACCTGTCGCGTCAGCTCGTCGTCCCGGTCGCCGCGTGTCAGGTCGTCGAAGGCGGCGGCGGCCTCGGCGTTGAGGATGAACGACAGCGCTGACACCGGCAGCTTCGGTAGCGAGATGTCGATGAGCTCGACTCCCAGATCGCGCAGCTTCGCGAGCGTCCCGCGAGCGTTCTTCGCGCTGTCGCTCCTTCCGCCGCGGTCGAACAGCGACGCGAGAAAGCCGACGCGGATCTTCCGCAAGTCGCTGTCCGGG
>CAYMLL010000005.1:5440-17353 GCA_964390645.1 uncultured Planctomycetia bacterium
CCGTCCGCTCCGCGGATCGCCTCGAGCACCAGTGCGCAGTCCTCGACGCTGCGGCACATCGGCCCGAGCTTGTCCATGCTCCACGACAGAGCCATCGCCCCGTGCCGGCTGACGCGTCCGAAGGTCGGACGCAGACCGGTGACGCCGCAGCGCGTCGACGGCGAGACGATGGATCCCCAGGTCTCCGAGCCGATCGAGAAGCCGACGAGCCCCGCCGCGGTGGCCGAGCCCGGCCCCGCGGACGAGCCGCTCGATCCCTGCGACGTGTTCCAGGGGTTGCGGGTCCTGCCGCCGAACCAGACGTCACCCCATGCGAGCGCTCCGAGCGTCAGCTTGGCGACGAGCACGGCGCCGGCGGCGGCGAGGCGCTCGACGACCGTCGCGTCGACGTCGATCGTCTGCCTGGCGAAGGGCTTCGCGCCCCAGGTCGTCGGATAGCCTCTCGCTGCCAGAAGGTCCTTCGCGCCCCAGGGAACGCCGTGAAGAGGTCCTCGATAGCGTCCGGCTGCGATCTCGACGTCGGCGCGCTCCGCCTGCTGGAGCGCGAGCTTCTCGGTGATCGTGATCACGCACCGGAGCACCGGATCGAGGCGCTTCAGCCGCGAGAGGTACATCTTCGTCAGATCGACGGAGCGGATCTTCCGCCCGCGCAGGAGCGCCGCAAGGCGTGTTACCGGTTCGAACGCGAGCTCTTCCAGGTCGCTCGGCGCATCCACGACCGGCTCCTCGGTGTAGCGAAACGGACGCTCCTGCGTCGGCAAGCTCATGGACGGCAGCAGAACGCGGAACTGCACGGCAGGCGGGACCGCATTGGTGATCGGCAGCTCGCGCAGCTCGCGAAACTGCTGCAGGTGATCGTTGAGCCCTCCTGCCATGAGCTCGCGCTCGTCCTCGGTGAACTCGAGCCCGGCGATCTTCTCGGCAGCCTCGATCATCGACGCGTCGACCCGCGCGGTCTCGTCTTCACGCAGGCGAGCCCAGAGCACTCCCGGAAGCAGTGTCGAGGCCAGGCCTGCGGACGTGAAGAAGGCCAGGAAGCGACGTCGATCGGGCGTCGGTTTGCCCGCTTTGCTGTTGCGTTTGCGTGCGCGTCGCATCGATGGCTCCTAGAGGAGGATCGGCCGGATCACCTCGCCGTGGACGTCGGTCAGACGGAAGTCGCGTCCGCTGAAGCGATAGGTCAGACGAGTGTGGTCGAGCCCGAGCTGGTGGAGGATGGTCGCGTGGAGGTCGTGGAGATGGACCTTGTCGTCGACGGCGAAGTAGCCGAAGTCGTCGGTCTTGCCGTGGCGAATACCCGGACGAAAGCCGCCGCCGGCGACCCAGACGGTGTAGCCGTAAGGATTGTGATCGCGCCCGTTCTTGCCCTGCGCGTTCGGTGTGCGGCCGAACTCGCCGCCCCAGAGGACGATGGTCTCGTCGAGCAGCCCCCGCGCGTCGAGGTCGGTGATCAGTCCGGCGACGCCGCGGTCGGTGAGCGCGGCGTTGCGACGGTGTCCCTCCTCGAGATTGGAGTGCTGATCCCAGCGGTCAGCCTTCACCTTCGGCGACAGGACCTCGACGAAGCGGACGCCCCGCTCGACGAGTCGCCGTGCGAGCAGGCAGCGGGAGCCGAAGAGCTCCGAGCCCGCATCGTCGAGACCGTAGAGTCGGCGCGTGGCGGCAGTCTCGCCCGAGATGTCGAGGAGGTCCGGAACCGCCGACTGCATGCGAAAGGCGTGCTCGTAGCTCTCCACCTGGGCGGTGACCAGCCGGTGGGCCTCGAACCTGTCGATGCTGTCGTTCTGCAGCTCCTGCAACGTGGCGATCTTGCGCGCTCGAATCCTCGCAGACGTCTCGAGCGGTCGGATGTAGTCTAGCGGCTCCTTCCTGCTCGTGAAGATCGTCCCCTGGTAGGCGACGGGGAGGAAGCCGCTGCCCCAGGTCGGCGGACCGCCGGACGGTCCTTGCCCGCAGTCGAGCACGACGAAGCCGGGGAGGTCGCGGCACTCGCTGCCGAGCCCGTACGTGAGCCAGGATCCCATGCTCGGCTTGCCGACCATCGCGTGGCCGGTGTGCGTCATGTAGCACGCGGAGGAGTGATTCGACACACCGTGGTGAAGCCCGTGGAGGACCGTCAGCTTGTCGACGCACCTCGCCACGTGCGGGAAGATCTCGCTGACCCATCCCCCCGACTCGCCGTGACGTCGGAACTCGAACGGCGAGCGCAGGATCTTGCGACCGATGTTGAAGACGGTGTTCGGCGTCCGGAACGGGATCGGCTTGCCGTGGTCCTGCGCCAGCCGGGGCTTGTGATCGAAGGTGTCGAGCTGGCTCGGTCCGCCCTCCATGTAGAGGCAGATGACGGACTTCGCCCGTGGCGCGTGATGCGGTCGGAGTCCCCCCGGGCCTCTCCCGGCAGCGGCTTCCGCCCGCGCTTCGCGCGCCAGCAGTGCCGCGAGGGCCAGGCTCGCGAAGCTCTCGGTCGCGTGTCCAAGGAGTCGGCGTCGAGTGATCGGCGTGGAGGGATCGGGCATGACTCAGCGCAGGAAGATGAGCTCGCTCATGTTGAAGATCAGGTGGGCGACGTCGGCGTAGCTCTGAGCGGTCGTAGCCTCGCTTTCACCGCCGAGGAGACCGACGAGGGCGCGCCGCTCGCGCTCGGTCGCGTGACGACCGATCGCCGTCTCCAGCATCTCGTCGATGACGCTTTCCGGTCCCGCGTCCCGGCGTGTATCGGCGATCGCTTTGCCCCAGCGCCTCGCCTGCTCGTGGACGAAGGGGCTGTTGAGCATCGCGAGGGATTGCGCCGGACCGACGGTGACCGTGCGGACCGGCACGCTTGAAGAGGGGTCCGGCAGGTCGAAGGTGGCGAGGAAGGGCGTCGCGAAGTTGCGGCGGACCTTCAGGTAGACACTGCGTCTACCATCACCGTCGAGCGGCCCGGACTCCGGGATGTTGCTCGGCTTGTTCGACGACGCGTTCGGCGAGATGTAAGGAGCCAAACTGCCGCCGTCCATGCGCAGGTCGAGCGAGCCTGCGGCAGCGAGGATCGAGTCGCGAATCGCCTCGGCCTCGAGCCGGCGCGGAGGCATGTGATGCAGGAGTCGGTTCTGCGGATCGATCCGCCGCGCACCGGGGCGCGGCGCTCCGCCCCTCCGGGACGGGCTCGACAGGAGGATTTTCCGGTGCAGGGTCTTCAGCGACCAGCCGCTCTCGATGAGGTCGTGTGCGAGGTGGTCCAGGAGGAGCGGGTGTGTCGGTCTCTCGCCCAGCCGGCCGAAGTTGTTCGGCGAACGGACGATCCCGGCCCCGAAGTGATGCTGCCAGAGACGATTGACGACGACACGGGCCGTCAGCGGGTTGCGCGCGTCGGCGATCTGCTCGGCCAGCCACCGTCGGCCGCTGCGCTCGCCGAGGGCTGGTGGCTCGCGGCGTCCGACGGCGGACAGGAACCCGCGTGGAACGACGTCTCCGGGCCGTCGATGATCGCCGCCGATCTGAATCCGCACGTCGTGTCCGGCGGTCGATGTCGCCGTCGGCGCCCACATCGTGGTCGCGGGGGCCAGCCGCGCAAGCTCGGCGCGCAGCCTGGCGAGGCTGGCGCGGTCGCCGACATCGAAGCTGTCCTCGTCGACGATCAGAGGCTCGTCGGTCTTCTTCGAGCGGCGGTCGCGCACCTTCCTGGCGGCCGCGGCGACCGCCTCACGGATCCGCGCGCGCCGCTGCTCGACGGCGTCGTCCCGCTTCGCGGTCGCTTCGGTCTGAGCGTTCAGCGGCGTGTGAACCCGCCGCGCGGAGTGCAGGATCCCGGCGATGGCGTAGTAGTCGCGCTGTGGAATCGGATCGAACTTGTGATCGTGGCAGCGGGCACAGGCGGTGGTGAGGCCGAGGAAGGCCTTGCCGATGATGTCGATCTGCGCGTCGACCTGGTCGGCGCGTTGCGCGATAGGGTCTACCGGACGGAAGTGCATCTCGTGGAACCACAGGAAGCCCGTCGCCACCGGCGAGACGTCGGGTTCACCGCGCGGTCCCGGTCTCGGCTTCTCGAGGAGATCGCCGGCGACGTGCTCGACGATGAAGCGGTCGTAGGGGAGGTCACCGTTCAGCGCGTCGATGACGTAGTCCCGGTAGCGCCAGGTATTCGGCCGCTCGCGGTCGGTGACGTGGCCGGCAGTCTCGGCATAGCGGACGACGTCGAGCCAGTGGCGCGCCCAGCGCTCGCCATGGCGTGGGCTCGCGAGGAGACGGTCGACCACCTTGTCGAGCGCGTCGGGGGAGTCGTCCGCGAGGAACGCGTTGATCTCGTCGGGACGGGGGGGAAGCCCGGTGACGTCGAGGTACGCGCGCCGCAGCAGTGTGCGGCGGTCGGCTGCGGCCGCGGGTCGCAGTCGCTTCTCCTCGAGCCGGGCGAGCACGAATCGGTCGAGAACCGTGGCGGCCCACGATTCCGCGTCCACACGTGGAGCCGCCCCGCGAGCGAGCTCTCCAAAGGCCCAGTGCTCCGGGAACGATCCGTTCCCGGTGGGCCCTGGAGATCCGAGCAGGAGTGCGATGGCGATCAGAGCGGGCACGACGGACTCGTCGGTGTCGGGTCGAGGGCAGGCACGAGACAGGAGAACCTGGCCTCGATTCTCGGGTCCCGCGTGTAAAAAGGGAAGCTCGGCGAGCTCAGCTCAGCACCGGCGGAAAGGCCTTCTTCGGCCTCCAGCGGGTCTTCGACGCCGGAGCGAGGACCGCGATGAGCCGTCCCTGCGGGTTGTGAGCGGAGACCAGAGGGGCGCGCAGGGTGACGTCGAGCGTGATCTCGCGGCCGCAGAGGACGGCCTTCGAGCTCTCGTCGTCGAGCTCGATCCTCGGAAGGTCGCGAAGGGTGTCGTCGAAGGAGCGTGCGACCGTGCTGATCCCTGCGCCGTCGACCGCGTGCCGGACGTCCTCGAGAGTGACGGCGTCCTCGACGCGCCATCCGCCGCTCGCCGTGCGCACGAGACTCGAGAGGTGGCCGCCGACGCCGAGGGCCGCACCGAGATCGTGAGCGATGCTGCGCATGTAGGTGCCGGCCTGGCAGCGCACGACGATCTCCAGGTCGGGGGGCTTCCAGCGGATCACCTCGATCGACGATATCTTGACGCGTCGGGTCGGCAGGTCGACCTCCTCGCCGAGGCGAGCGAGCTTGTACGCCGGGACGCCGTCGCGCTTGACGGCGGAGTACGCGGGCGGCCTCTGGTCGATCTCGCCGAGGAAGGCCTCCAGCGCCTTCTCGACCGTCGCCCGGTCGAGACCCGAGGCGTCCTTCCGGGCGACCACCTCACCGTCGGCGTCGTAGGTGTCGGTCTCGACACCGAGGCGCAGCGTGCCACGGTATTCCTTCTCGCCGGGGACGAGGTACTCGCAGAGGCGCGTCGCGCGACCGAGACAGACGAGGAGGACGCCGGTGGCGGCGGGGTCGAGCGTGCCCGCGTGGCCGACGCGGCGCTGGCGCACGATGCCGCGCACCTCGTCGACAACGTCGTGAGATGTCATGCCGCTCGGCTTGTCGATATTGAGCACGCCCTCGTGCGAGTTCTTGTCGCGTCGGCGCATCGCTTCGGTCGTCGAGAGAGAGTCGGATTGACGGGTCTCGCCAAGCTGTCGATGAAATGTAAATCGCTCGCTCGCAGAACGCCAGCGCGACGATTCTGTTTTGTGGCAGGGTCGGTCGCCCTTGCCGAGGCGGCTCGGTCGGCAGCCGACGTCTCCGAGGGGAGTCGACAGCGCCGGGTCGGTGAGCGTCTGGTGCTCGCCACCAGGAAGCGCGGCCCTCTCCACGAGGGAGCGGCGTGGAAGAGTCGACCGTCGCAGACGCGGAGCTGCTGGCAGGCGTCGTACGGGTCTCGGTCGGGCCATCAGCGTGGGGCCGATTGCCGCGTCCGGAAGGGGTTCGAGATGCGGTCCTCGGGCGGCCGTGATCCGGGAGCGACCTCCGCTCAGCGGTACTTCTCGAAGAGATCCACCGGCGGCCACGTCTTCACCGCGTTCGCCGCCCGGTGCACCAGCGGATCGATGGTTGCGGCGACGTGGCGGCTGCCTGTCGAGACGCGCTGGTTGAAGAGAACGGCCCAGCGCAGACCGTCGTGGCGGCGCACCAGGATGGTCGACGTGCCCGGAAGCGAGCCGGTGTGCCAGTGGTTCTCGCCAGGGACCTCCGGAAGGGGGCGCACCATCCAGCCGCACGCGTAGAACGCGGGCTTCGGGCCGCCGTCGCGGTCGTGGCCGGCGAGCCCCGCAGGGCGCGCGAACATCGTCGCGATCGATGTCTTCCGGAGTACGGCGCAGCGTTCGGGGTCGTCGAAGGCGCACGCGAAGCGCACCAGGTCGACCGCCGAGGCGATCCAGCCGCCGTGGGCGTCCAGCGACTCGTGATACCAGGCGCCGTAGGGAGTCGCGACCTTCTCGCCGATCTTGCCGACCACCGCGGGTGAGGGCGGACGACCTCGCGCGTGGTAGGTGACCTCGCGGGGTGCACGCTTCTCGCGCCGAGTCGCGCCGACTCGCATGTCACGGATTCCCAGGGGGGCGAGCACGTGTCTCTTCACGTAGCTCTCGTAGGGCTCGCCTCCGGCCTTCTCGATCACGCGACCGAGGAGGCAGTAGCCGAAGTTCGAGTACGCGTAGCGGGCGCCGGGGTCGAAGTCCAGCGGTCGTCCCCACATGCACCGGATGATCTGTTCCGTTCCGGCCGGGGGATCGGCGCCGAGCGCCTCGGCGAACTCCACGGAGCGGAACATCGGGTCGAAGGACACGCTCCGATCAAAGCCGCCGGTGTGGCGCAGCAGCTGGCGCACGGTGATGTCACGCAGCCGCGGGTCGACCGTCGCGCCGTCCTCCAGGTGGGGCCGAGGCTTCAGCAAGCCGTCGATCTTGTCGTCTAGCCGGAGCTTTCCCTGCTCAACGAGCCCGAGTATCGCGACTGCCGTGACGGGCTTCGAGATGCTGGCGATGCGAAAGAGCGACTTCGGCTCGACAGGGCGCTTCGCGTCGCGGTCTGCCCATCCGTACCCGCGTGCGACGACCAGCTTGCCGTCGCGCACGACCGCCAGGGCGGCTCCAGGAACCTCGTGCTCCTCGAGGAACGACGTCATCAGCCTGTCGAAGCTCTCGAGCCCGTCGGGGCAATCCCCGGATTTCGGCAGCTCGGCCATCGCCGAGGATGTGGGTACGAGCGCGAGCATCATGACGATCGCGGCGGTGATCGTCCTCTTGACGCCGTGAAAGCGCAGCAGCCCGACCGCGCCCATCGCGGGGACCAGGAGCACGTCGGCGAGCAGCGCGACGACGAGGACCAGCGGCAGCAGCGTGCCGAGGATGCGCAGGCTGAAGTAGTCGCTTGCCGTGAAGGGGAGGAAGCCGACGGTGAGGATGATCGTCGTGATGACGATACCCCTGCCGGCGAAGTCGAAGGTCCGGAGCAGCGCCGTCGTTCGATCGGGCTCTCGACGGGCCTCGATTCGATAACGGACGAGGAAGTGGATCGTGTCGTCGACGCCGATGCCGATCGCGAGCATGGCGACGAGGAAGGTGTCGGAGTCGACGTGATCCCACCAGAACCCGACGTGGCCGCCGAGCGCGAGCAACGGTAGCAGGTTCGGGACCATCGAGAAGAGCCCGACGCGGATCGAGCGAAGCGCGAGGATCATCAGGACCGCGATGGTGAGGAAGGAAGCGATCAATCCACGCCGCTGACCTTCGACGATGTTGTCGAGCCAGCCGCCGATCAGGAACGACATGCCGGTCGCCTCGGCGGAGCCTTCATCCTGGATCTTCTCGCTGGCGATCGCCAGCCCCTCGAGGCCGGTTCGATGGGTCTGTCGCAGTCCCTCGTCGTTCACTCGTGCGAGCATGCGGACGGTCTGGCGGTTCTCGTCGATGAACATCTCGAGAGCGCCCGCGTCGAAGATCTCGAGCGCCGTGAGGTGCTGCTCGATGTCCTGGCGCTCCCTCGGCGTCGACGGCTCGCCGCTGTCGCCTTCGGTGACGCGCGCCTCGACCTCACGGACGAGCGCGACGGGTGAGATGACGACGTCGACGGTGTCCATCGCCTCGATACCGTCGTGAATCTCCGCCAGACGTTCGAAGACTCCGGGATCGAGGACGTCGCCTCGGTCGTTGGTGTCGATGTAGAGATCGACGACGTTCGTGCCGGCGAATCGTTCGTCGAACCATTCGCCGTCCCGGCGCACCCGGTTGTGCTCGTCGAGTCGCCGGCTGAGCCGGTTCTCGACCTCGATCCGGGTGATCCCGAACACCGATGCGACCAGGAGGATCGCGAACGCCGCGATGACCAGGCGTGGCCGGGTCGTGCTGATACGGGCGCAGATTGCCAGGAAGCGGTCGATGATGCTCTGGCTGTGCGAGGCGATTCCCGTTCGCCACGGTCTCGGTCGGGGCATCAGGGAGAACAGGATCGGTACGAGCGTCAGTGCGACGAGGAGAGCGATCCCGACGCCGAGGCCGAGAACTAGCCCGAGCTGTCGGAAGACCGGAGTCGGCACCAGCGAGAGGCAGACGAAGCCGACGAAAGTCGTCATCGACGTGAACACGCACGCGGCGCCGACGTCCGTCGCGCTCGCCAGGATGGCGCTGCGCCGGTCCGTGCCGTCCGCGGAGAGCTCGATCAGATAGGCGCTCGAGAGGTGAATGACGTCGGAGAAGGAGATGATCAGCACGACCGCGGGCACCGCCGCCATGAGGATGTTGACCTCGGGATCGATCCAGACCGCGATGCCCATCGTCCACGTGACTCCGACGATGGCCACTGCCGCCGAGACCGCGACGGGCCAGAGTCGACGGAAGATGACGAAGACGGTCAGCGCCAGAAGCACGCAGACGATCGGGAAGAGCCGACGCAGGTTGAAATGCGTCTGCGCCATCATCTCGGAGACGACGGGGACGGACCCGGTACGGTGGATGCGATCGGCGTCGTATCCTGCCTCGACGAATGCGGAGAGCACCCCGTCGACGAGCTCGATGTTGTTTTCGACTGGACGCGCCGACGGATCTGCGAGCGTCAGTATGACCGCTCCGTGTCGACCGTCGTTGGAGATGACCGTGCCGCGGGCGATATCGTCGCCGAGCAGCTCGTCGAGCGTCTCCTCCTTCAGGAGCGGATCGCTCGCCATGCCCTCGATGAACGACTCGACGAAGTCTTCGTCGCCCGTGAGGAAGATCCGCCGCGTGTCCAGGATGCTCTGTGCGCGGTCGATGGAGGGTATCGACTCGAGCCTGGAGACGACTCGTTGCAGCCGTCGAAGGCTCTCCGCGGAGAGCACGTCGCCGTCCTCGTATCCGACGACGAGGAGCTCGTCGCTGCCGAATTCGTGGACGCGCTCGGAGTAGTCCCGGTAAGCGGGCGAGTCACCGAGGAAGAGCTTGCCGATCGATGACGCGACCACGGCCTGGCGCAGACTCAGCCCGCTGACGGCGGTGACGAGCACCAGCGCGGTGAGGATCAGAAAGCGGTGACGAAGGACGAATCGGACGTAGGCGAGCATGGGGGTCCGGGAGGCCGACCGGCGATCGAGCTCGCGGGGTGTCTCCGGGGGAGCTCGGGGGCTTCACCCTGACACCGGACCGCGGTGGGGATCACCGGGGAGTGGAGGGCGACGCTGGTGCGTCCCCCGTCTTGTGATTCGCAGCGGGTTCGTCGCTGACAGGCACGAAGCCCATCGAGGTCTGGAACGCGTGCGTGCACGAGCATCCCGCGCCGCTCTCGGGAGCCAGCAGCATGCCGCCCGCGGGAATCTGTCCGAGCCAGCAGCTACCGCGGACACCGACGAACTCGGTGCGCTTGTCGCTCTCGAGGTCGAGCATCCCGTGGTATTCGATGCGGTGGAAGATCGCTCTCGCCGAGGCGGCCATGGTGCCACAGCCGTGGTAGTCGAAGGGGTCGATCTTGACGACCTTGCCGCTGCGCAGGTCGTAGGTGTGCTTGTTGAGGTAGACCCGCTCGCCGACGATGACCGGGTGCATCAGGTGGCCGCTGTGGTGTGTCTTCCTGGCGCTCGAGTGATGTTCCCAGCGCAGCTTCCGGTCCTTCGTGTCGAAAGCCCAGGTGTGGAACTTCTTGTTCTTGTCGCTGCCCGTGACCAGCAGCGTGTCGCCTCGATGTGACATGTAGGTCATGTGCTGGCACTTGCCGAGATCGAACGGCATCTCCCAGAGAACGCTGCCACTGTCGACGTGAAGCGCGACGATGTGGTGGTTCTTGTCGATCTCCGTGGTGAGGCGGCCACTCGTCGCATCGCGCGCGGCCGGATCACGCCCCTCGACGAAGTAGACGACGCCGTCCGAGATCGTGATCGTCGAGTTGATGATCGCGCCGTTCTCGTACGACCACTTCTCGGCGCCGCTCCTCGGGTCGCGTGCGAAGACCCGGTCGCTCGTCACCTTGGCGGTGGCCTCGGGCTTGAAGTCCTCGTACCACTCGCCGTTGTCCCCGAGGTAGTTGCCACCGCGAATCGTCGCGCTTCCGATCAGCATGTCGCCCGTGACCGAGAGGTAGCCCCACTCGTACTCGCGATTCTCTCCGGTCTTGGCGACGCTCTGGTTGATGACGCGCTTGCCGGTCTGTCCGTCGAATCCGACGCAACGATCGCCGACGGCGACGAAGACGAGGTCGTCCGTCGCCACCATGTTCGAGCTCGAGCGGGGCAAGTTCGCACGCCGCATCGTCGGGATCTGCCGGCTCCAGAGGACGGTTCCGTTGTACGCGTCGAGTCCGAAGAGGACGCGGTCACCCTGGACGTAGAGTCGACCGTTCGCCGACACCGGAGCCGGGTTGCGCGGCCCGCGGTCGGGCATCGGGCGAGGGCCGGGGCGACCGAACCATGCGACGCGGAGCTTGCCTCCGACCAGCAGGTCGTCGCTCGAGGACGAGTTGTCCGCCCCGGCGTACTGGTGCGTCCAGTCGCGGGCGCCTTCGAGCGGAGCGCGGCGGTGGATCCAGGCGCAGCCGCTGTCGTCGGTGGAGTGGCGTGTCTCGCCGCCCGCGGCGCCGGTGGCGAGGAGCCAGTCGTCGAAGACCTTGCGTGGTGGCGGGGCGCGATCCCCTTCGTGCCACGCCGCGAGGTGGATGAGGCCGCCACACGGCCTGAGCACACGGTAGACCTCGCGGGCGTTCAGCGGCAGACCGCCGCCGTGCAGCATGCCGTCGCTGACGATGACGTTGGCGAGATACTCGCCGTACGGAAGCTCGGAGCCGCTCTGCTGGTGGACCGTGACCCGGGACCCGTAGACCCCGGCCGCCTCGAGGTTGCGCCGGGCGTGTTCGACGTGGGCGGCATCACGCTCGACGGCGATGATCCGCCAGTCGGTGAGGCGCGCGAGCCAGTAGGCGAGCCGGCCCTCGCGCGCATCGAGGACGAGGCAGTAGCCCCTGGTGGTCGTGCCGGCGTCGGCGACGATGCGCCTCGCCGTGCGTTCGTAGAGAGCGTCGAAGCGGTCGCTCGGCCGGGGCCAGTCGCCGATCTCGACGCGTCTCGGCACGTAGTTGAACGTCGAGTCGAACGCGTAGGTCGGCGTCGTGAGCTCGCGTCCGTCCTCGAGCTTGCCGCGGACCCGGTAGCGATAGACCGTGTCCCGGGCGATGGACGGGACGACGACCTCGTGGCGTGTCTTCGGGACCGTGTCTCCGAATCGCGCCACCGTGTCGTCGCCCTGGCCGATCTCGAGAATCGTCGCCGTCGGAGCGTCGGTGTCCCAGGTGAATCGCACCGAGTCGCTGGTGACGAACTCCGTGAACGGGCCGTGGACGGTCGAGACGACGACCTCCGGTGCGCCAGCCTTCGGGTCGCCAGCCTTCGGGTCGCCAGCCGCCGGCGCCGGGATCTTCGGGTCGGTGGCCTCCGGAGCTCCGGGCTTTGCGGTCGGCTCGGTGGCTGGCGTCGCCGCGGGCTC
>CAYMLL010000005.1:17363-19098 GCA_964390645.1 uncultured Planctomycetia bacterium
GGGTTGGGGTTGGTATGGTTGTAGGGCCCGCGGGGGGTGGGTGGCCTCGGGAGCTCGGGGCTTTGGGGTCGGCGGGGTGGGTGGCGTCGCCGCGGGCTCGGACGCTCCGGCGTTCTTCGCGGTGGAAGGGAAGAAGCAGTGGACCCTTCCCTCATCGGTCGACACGAGCAGCCGGCCGCCGGCGACCACGAGGCCGTACGCGTCGCCGTCGACCTCGCCGCTCCAGACGCGTTCGCCGCTCGCGGCGTCGATCGCGACGACGCGGTCACGTCCTCCGAGAAAGACCGTCGCGCCGGCGAGGATCATCGCGAAGGGGTGCTCGTGTGCGACGCGCCAGTGGAAGCAGCTCTTCATCCCCCCGGTCAGGCGGTCGATGTCCAGGTGGACGACGCCGAGCTCCTCGCGAAGCGAGGCCTTCTCGGTGTCGATCGCCGCGAGGCGCTCGTCGAGACGCTCGATGGACACGGCCGGTGGCTTCGGGCTCGGGTCGGCGGGCTTCTGTGCCGTGGGCTCGCGGGCGGGGCCCGGATCGCCGTTCGCGTCCGCGTTGCCGTCCCCGCCCGTGTCGCCGTCCTCGCCTTCGTTCTCCCGCTCGTTCCGGGCCTTCGCCTCGGCAGCCTTCCGGGCCGCCTCCTCGGCGATCTGCGCCATCGTCTTCAGCTTCAGCAGCTTCTTGGCCGCCTCGTCGAGCTTCTTCAGCCTCTCACCGACCTCGCTCTTGCGGCGTTGCCGATCGCGGCGCTGTCCGGCCAGCCCCAGGTAGCGGCCGCGGTCGAGCGCGGTGACGTCGGCGTCCGTCGCCAGGTAGGACGCCTTCGGCGTGACGATCATGTGGTTGCCCTTGAAGCTGGCGAGCTGGTCCTTCTGTCCGGGGCGGTGAAGGCTGATCTCGCCGGTCTTGCCGGGACCGTAGATCAGCGTGTCGCCGGTGATCAGCGCGTAGGTGCCGCCGCCGCCTCCCGCGACGCGGTAGAGCCGCTTGCCGGTGCGACGGTCGAAGACGACGGGGCGGTCGCGGGCAGTCGTCACGTAGAGTCGGGTCGGTGATCCGAGCAGGTAGCCCTGCGCCGGGAGGTCTCTCATCTGCCGGTTCCAGCGCGGCTCGCCGGTGCGCGCGTCGTACGCGGCGAGGTGGACGCCTTCCCACGGGAAGACGCCGGCGCAGCAGTAGGCTTCCCCGTCGATGACGACGACGCCGGTGCGCACGGGCCAGAGCGAGATGACTCGACCGTTCCCCGGCACGCGGAGATCGCGTGGACCCGGGCGCTGCTTCCAGACGAGCCGCCCGTCGCTCGCTCGCAGGCAGTAGACGTGGCCGTCGTCCGATCCGGCGTAGACGAGGTCCCCGGCGACGGTCGGCGCGAAGCGCACCGGACCCTCGGTGGTGAAGCTCCACCGCAGGTCGCCACTCTTCGCGTCGAGGCAGCGGATGCGGTCGTCGACGGAGGAGGCGATGTAGACGGCATCGTCGGCCGCGACGACGCCGAGCGCACGGTCAAAGGTCATGCGGTCCTTGAGACCGCGGATCTTGTGCCAGCCGTCCCACTTCGCGGGGCCGGGCCAGGCGAGTTGCGGGGCGGAGTGCGACGTCCAGGTCCACTCCAGTGCGAGGGGCAGCGCCGGCGACTCTTCGGTGACCGCGGTGCGAGCGCTGTCTCGTCCGTAGGTCGGCCAGTCGTCGGCGCGCGCCGACGTCGGCGGGCGTGGTATGAAGCTCGGGCGTGCGCGGCGCGGG
>CAYMLL010000005.1:19108-28956 GCA_964390645.1 uncultured Planctomycetia bacterium
GGGTTTTTTGGGGTGCGGGGGGTGCTTGGGTTGTGTGGGCGTTTGGGGGGCCTGTGGGGGGCGCGCGCCGAGGTCGCCGTGAGTGGTATGAAGATCGCGAGTGCGAGGAGCGGCCGTGTGGGCTTGCGGGCGGTTTGCATACCGGATGGAACCTGTCTGCGTTGCTCTTGCGACCGCTCAAAGGTACCACGAAAGACGCGCCCGGGCGGAGCTTTCTGGTAGGATCGCGCCATGACCGATCCGGCTGTCGAGCGCATTGCGAAGGCCGTCGACGCGGCTGGTGGCCGTGCGATCCTCGTCGGGGGTTTCGTGCGCGACCGGCTGCTCGGCGTCGCGACGAAGGACGTCGATGTCGAGGTCCACGGCGTGGACCTCGCGACGCTCGAGGAGCTGCTCGGCGGCTTCGGCGAGGTCATCGCGGTCGGTCGCGCTTTCGGCGTGCTGCGGGTCAAGGGAGTCGATTGCGACTTCTCGATGCCGCGTCGCGACAACAAGACCGGACGGGGACATCGCGGCTTCCAGGTCGATCTCGATCCGGGCCTCGACTTCGCCACGGCCGCGCGTCGCCGTGATCTGACGATCAACAGCATCGGTCTGGACGCGATCACTGACGAGATTCTCGATCCTCACGGCGGACGCGCCGATCTGAAGGCGGGCGTCCTGCGTGCGACCGACCCGGCCCGGTTCCCGGAGGATCCGCTGCGCGGTGTGCGCGTCGCGCAGTTCGCGGCCCGCTTCGAGATGGCGCCCGATGATGAGCTGCTGACGCTCTGTCGCGACCTCGACCTGTCCGAGCTGCCCGGCGAGCGCCTCTTCGGGGAGTTTCGCAAGCTGCTGCTGCGCGGCAAGCGGCCGTCGCTCGGGCTCGAGTTCCTGCGCGCCTCGAGACTCCTGCGCTTCTTCCCCGAGCTCGAGGCGATGGTCGGGGTGCCGCAGGATCCGCGCTGGCATCCGGAGGGGACGGTCTGGGAGCACACGATGCTGGTCGTCGACGAGGCCGCGGCCTCGCGAGAGGGCGACGAGCGCGAGGATCTGATCGTCCTCTTCGCGGCGCTCTGTCACGATCTCGGCAAGCCGGCGACGACCGTTGTCGACGAGGAGGGACGGATCCGCTCGCCGGGTCACGAGCCCGAGGGAGTCGGGCCGACGCGGTCGCTGCTCGAGCGGCTGCGGTCTCCGGGAGACCTTGTCGACGCCGTCACGGTGCTCGTCGCTCATCATCTGGCGCCGGCTCACTTCTGCGCCTGCGGCGCCAAGCCGCGGGCTTACCGTCGTCTGGCGCGCAAGCTCGAGGCGGGCGGCGTCAACGCGCGGATCCTCCTGCGGCTGGCGCGGGCCGATCACTTCGGCCGCACGACGCCGGACGCGCTGGCGCGCGAGTTCCCGGCCGGCGACGAGTTCCTGCGTCAGGCCGAGGTGCTGCAGGTCGAGGAGCGAGCCGTGGGGGATGTGGTGCTCGGGCGGCACCTGATCGCGCGAGGCATGACTCCCGGACCCGGGTTCGGCGAGATCCTCTCGGCGTGTCGCGAGATTCAGGACGAGACCGGCTGGGACGATCCGCAGCGCATCCTCGAGCATCACCTCGCCGGTGGCGACGCCGGTGCGAGCTGAGTCGCAAGAAGCCGGGCTGCAGCCGGGACGCCCGCCGACGGAGCCCGCCACGGCGTTGCGGACGACGGCCGCATCGCACACCATGGCGCTTCCGGCGATCGTCGGCGCCGCCCGGTCCCGTCCTCGGCGAGAGAAGAAAGCGATACCGAACCACCCGGACCTCGCTCGAACCATGTCGACTCCCTGGACCGCTTCCTGTCGATACCGGGTGACGATCCCGCTCTCGACCGCTCCGTGGCTCTTCGCGTTGCTCACGATCGTGCTCTGCGGGGTGTTTCTTCACCCTGCCCGGGGACAGGGCTCGAAGCCACTGCCGACGCCGCGAGACGTGTGGAGGGACTTCGATCCGCAGTCGGGGCCGCTGGAGGAGGAGGTTCTCGCCCGTCGGAGCGAGGGCGGCGTCGCGTACAAGGACGTCTACTTCAGCGCCCACGTCCACGGCGAGAAGGTGCGAGTCTACGGCACCTACGCGGCGCCGCGACCGCCCGGAAGCTACCCGGCGGTGCTCCATCTTCACGGTGGAGGCCAGACCGTCGGCCTGCACTGGCTCGAGACGTGGACGAGTCGCGGCTACGCGGTTCTGTCGATCGACAGTCACGGCCAGTGGCCGAACAGGAAGCGCTACACTCTATACCCGGCCTCGCTGAAGCACGGCAACCACCGCGAAGCCGGACCGCTGCTGCGGGCGACGGAGCCGAGTCCCAGGGCCGGCAGCTGGTACATCTGGGCGGCTCTCAACCGGCGCGCCCTGACCTACCTGGCCGCGCAGAAGGAGGTCGACGAGAAGCGCATGGGGATCTTCGGTATCTCGATGGGCGGCACGACCGTCTGGCACGTCGCGATCGATCAGCGGGTCCGGGCTGCCTGCGCGGTCTACGGAGTCGGCTGGAACGAGCACGCTCTCTTCGACGAGAGGTTCAACGAGGACCGGCGCCGGCCACAGCCATCCGTGCGGCAGAAGGTCTGGAACTCCGCCATGGCCCCACAGGCGTGTCCGCCGTACATCCGCTGCCCGCTGCTCTTTCTCAGCGCCAGCAACGACCATCACGGGAACCTCGACTACGTGTTCGATACGATGAGCCGGATGCGCGACGGCGTTCCGTGGCGTGTCGCGATCACCCCGCACTTCAGACACCATGTCGGGAAGGCCGAGAGCGAGAATCTCCTGCTGTGGATGGACACCTGGCTGAAGGACGGGTCCGCGTGGCCGAGGACGCCCGCGACGGCGCTGACGATCGGCGCGCTCGGAGACCCCGTGCTGCAGCTCGAGGTGGACGACACGCAGCCGATCGCGAGGATCAGGGTCTACTACAACATCGGACAGACCGACAACAAGTCGCGCTACTGGCGTGAGGTCGAGCCGGTCGGAGCGGGCAAGAAGTGGAGCGCGCGGCTGTCGATCACCGACGTCGGGCAGAGCCTGGTGGCCTTCGCCAACGTCCACTACGAGAGCGGCGTGTGCCTGACCGCTCCGCTGGTCGCCGGGGTTCCGGCTCGCCTGGGGGCGGCCCGTGCCAACGACCGGCCCTCGCTGCGGATCTACGACGGCGGCATGGGCGTCAGGGGATGGACGACGGAGTCGCCCGGCACCGATCCGAACCCGCCCGTGCCGGTTCCGCTGCTCTGGAAGCGGGGTCCGGGCGGCAAGGCAGGGATCGCGCCGCAGAACCGGTACCGTAGGCTGATGACCTACAAGATCGGCGATCCCCGCTGGCGCGGTCCCGACGGCGCGCGTCTGCGCTTCAAGGCCTACTCGAGGTTGCCGCAGCGAATCGCGCTCCGGGTGGCAGACCGGGTCGTCTCTCACCGGGCCCGGGAGTACTCCGCGGACGTCTCCCTGGCGGGCGCGGAGGACTGGCAGACCGTCACTCTCACCACCGACCGCTTCGAGCCCACCAGCGGCGACGCACCCCTCGCCTCGTGGGAGGATCTGGTCGTGCTGTGGATCGTGCCGGCCCGCGGCCCGGCCTTCGAGCAACCGGGGCTGCTACTCACCCCTCTCGAGTGGGTCCCGCACGACGAAGGAGACGGCAAGTCGGGTTCGGGCGATGGGTCGTAGCCGGACGCGGTGGACTCTCTCGAAGATTTCAGGACCCGGGTCGTTCTTCGGCTCGCCGAGGGACGAGGACTCTCGAACGGACCTTCTCACCTGATGAACGCGCCTCGATTCACTGACGAGATGCTCACTCGCCCGGAGGTGTCCGGGATCGATGTCACCACCACCCTGCGGCATTTCGCGATCATAACGTACGAGGTGGATCCCGAACGACTTCGACCGCACCTCCACCCCAGGTTCGTTCCGGACCGTATCGCCGGCTCCGGGGGCTCCGATCGGGCCCTCGTCTCGGTCGTGCCGTTTCTCGACGTCGACTTCCGCTTCGCCTCTTGCCCCTGGCCGACATTTTCGTTTGGACAGACGAACTACCGTGCCTACGTGATCGACACCGAGACGGGTGAGCGCGTCGTCTGGTTCTTCGGCACCTGCGTCGACTCCTGGAGTGTCCTCGTACCTCGCTTCAGGTGGAAGCTGCCGTGGCACCGCGGCAGGATCCGTTTCGACTGCGAGTACTCCCGGGGCGACTCCCGCTACCGTCGCTACCGGATGCACACGGACAGCAGCTGGGCGCCGGCCGAGGTCGAGCTGCGGGACTCGGGAGCAGAGCCCGGCATCCTCACCGGCTTCCCGAGCCTGGAGAGCTCTCTCGTGGTCCTGACGCATCCGCTTCGTGGCTACTTCTTCCGGAGGGACGGACGACTGGGGACCTATCAGGTCTGGCACGACAGGCTGCGTCTTACCGAGGGCTCCTGCCTGCGGGCCCGCTTCCCGCTGCTCGAGTCGCTCGACCTGGTCTCCGTACCTCGACAGACCGAGACGCACAGCGTGCTGATTCAGCAGGAGACGGAGTTCATCATTCTGCTTCCGCCCCGATTGGCGGAGTCCTCTGTCTCCGTATGACAGGCCCTGCGGCAGACCGCGGTCCCGTGCTGACAGGTCTCGCTCTTCACTGGCCCCGCTGCTCGGGTCGGTCGAGCCCGAGAACCGGACAGGGCCCCTGCGCTGTCCGCGTGGATCGCGGGTCAGTCCCCCGGGCGAACCCGGGAACGACGTCGCGCGCGGGTAGCGCTCGGCGTCTGCCGGCGAGAAGGCGTTCCGGGCGACGACGACCCATCTCTTCCGGCTCGGCGGGCCGGAAGAGTCCGGGCCGACCCGGCCAGAAACCACGATCCTTCGAGCGCGCTCTCGATCGCTTCCGGACCGACGGTCTTGTAGGGTGATCCTCCATGCGGAGCCGACACGACGGAGTTCTACTCGGCACGGGCCACAACGCCCTGATCCTTCAGGCCTACCTGGCGCGCTCCGGGCTGCGGACGCTGTCGATCGACCGCGCCGTGACGCCGGGCGGCGGGCTCGCGACGCGGGAGAACTCGCGGCTTCCCGGCTTCCTTCACAACACCCACGCGTTCTTCCACCGCGGCGTCACCTCGATGCCCTGGTACCGGGATCTCGAGCTCGAGTCGCAGGGCGCGAGCTATGTCGAGCCGGAGCTCAACGTCGCGCTGCTGCTTGCGGACGGCCGCTCGCTCAAGTGGTGGACCGATCCGCGGCGCACGGTCGAGTCGATCGCCGGGCACTCGTTGCGGGACGCACGCACCGTCGAACGGTGGGTGCAGGAGTTCGGTCCGATCGTCGAGAGTATCATCTTTCCGGAGGCATGCTCGCCTCCGCTCCCACCGTCGCGTCGCACCGAGCTTCTCGCGCGCACCGCTGCGGGGCGTCGACTCCTCGAGGTCAGTGCACTCTCGCCGCTGCAGCTCGTCGAGCGTGAGATCGAGAGCGACGTCGTGCGCGCCGGGCTGCTCTTCTTCAACGGTCTTCGCGAGGTGGATCTGCGCCTCGAAGGATTCGGTCACTCGATCCCGTCGCTGCTCGCCTCCGGACGCATGGCGCAGATGTGCGTCGGTGGCTCGGTGAACCTGGCGCGAGCGCTCGTTCGCGACATCGAGCGCCACGGCGGCGAGGTCCGCTGCGGTGTGGAGCCCCGCCGGATCCTCGTTCGTGACGGCCGTGCCGTCGGTGTCGAGCTCGATGACGGCGAGCAGATCCACGCTGATGGCTTCGTCGCGTCGGGTCTCAACCCGTCGCAGACCTTCCTCGACCTGCTCGACGCGGGCGACGCTCCGCGCGGGCTTCGTCGGCGCGCGAAGGGCTTTCGATACAACCTGATCGCCCCGCTCTTCGCGGTCGATCTCGCTCTGCGTGAGCCGCCGCGATACGCTGCGGCGCGAGGCGATCCGGAGCTCGACGACGCCTTCATGGTCATCCTCGGTCTGGAGCGACTCTCGCAGTTTTCCGACATCGTGGCGGCGCACGAGCGAGGGGAGGTGGCGGCGCCCGTCGTGTGGGGTGCGTGTCCGACCCTCTTCGATCCTTCGCAGGCTCCGCCGGGAAACCACACGGCGTTCCTGTGGGAGAAGGTTCCTTTCCGGTTGCGCGGCGATCCGACGCGTTGGCGTGACGCGCGACGCGGACACGGTCGGCGGATGGTCGAGCTCTGGCGACGCTACGCGCCGAACCTGAGCCCGGAGACGATCCTGGACGAGAGCCATCGCTCGCCGCTCGATACATTCGAGAGCCTGCCGAACATGGCGGAGGGAGATCTGCTGGTCGGTTCCTTCGCGTACGGTCAGGTCGGATTCGATCGCCCTTTTCGCGGCGCGGGTGAATACCGATCCGGGCTGCCGGGACTCTACCTCTGTGGCGGCTCGACCCATCCCGGTGGCAACGTCACCGGTCTCTGCGGGTACAACGCGGCGTCCGTCGTCGCGGCCGACCTCGAGATCGACCCGTGGTGGTCGCCGAGACATGTCGAGGACGTCTGGCAGATGCTGTAGACTGATCTGCTGGCGCGGGATCGGGAGATGGAGCCGGAAGACGACGGATGAAGCTCAGAGTTCTCACCGGTCCTCGGCGCGACGAGGAGATCACCCTCGAGCCTGGCGACGGGCTGACGATCGGGCGTGCGGCCGGCTGCGGGTTCCGGCTCGACGACCGCAAGCTGTCTCGGCAGCACTGCGAGATCGTCCGAGACGGTCAGGAGTGGGTGCTGCGCGACGGGGGCAGCGTCAACGGCACGTGGGTGGACGGCCAGCGCGTCGAGGAGCGGGTCCTCACGCACGGGAACACGGTGACGCTCGGAGACACCGCGTTCGAGTGCGTCGACGTGACCGACGGCGCGGCTGCCCTCGCAATCGACGCCGGCGGCGCCACGGTTCATCAGGAGCGGTCGCATTCGGGCGGTCCCGAGGAGCTTCCCGGGCCGCCGCCGCGGCGCTCCCGCAGGCGGGCGGTCCGGAGGTCCGGCGTCGGCTCCGCGATCGGCACCTTCGCGGCTCTCATCGCCGTCGTCGGCCTGCTCGCTTACCTCGTCTCGCAGACCACGACCGAGAATCCCGAGAAGAGATCATCGCGCAAGTCGACGGTCGCGAAGAGGACAGCGGTCGCGAAGAGCGGCTCCCGCAAGACGTCGGCGAAGACCGTCGGAGGCGAGAAGACCGCGAGGCAGGGCGAGCCCGACATATCGCGCGAGCCCGGAGTCGACGAGACGCCGGAGCTCTCGGGCGGAGAGCTTCGGCTCCGTGTTCTTCTCGAGCAGACGCTGCCGAGGCACGTCGAGCAGCATCGGTACAATCGCGCGCTGAGTCTGATCGATTACCATGTCCGCATCGCGACCGACTTCGACGCCAAGGCCGAGCGCGACAAGGTGCACGCGGCGGCACGAGCTTTTCTCGCTGACACCGTCTCCGAGATGGGTCGACTGGGGGAAGAGAACAGCGGCGAGGAGGCTCTCGAGCTCGCGTTCGATCGTCTGCGCCACCTGCCATCTGCGGAGGCGGACGATCTCACCGAGGTCATCAACGCATTCGAGACGAAGAGCGAGCGCCTCGCGAGCGAGGCGCTCGGCCGTGACAAGTTCGAGATCGACTCGACGGTGCGGGTCCTGCGGGCGATCGCGGCGCTCGACTTTGACGCGGTGCGCGCGGCTGTGGCGATCGCCCGCGAGGCCGACGGGGCGGTCGCGTTCGATCCCGCGCGTCTGGACAGGCTGGCGCATCGGGCGGCGGCGGCGCAGCTCGCGTGGCGAGCGCTCTCCGCGACGCTCGGGTCGAAGTCGGCAGGGGGATCCGGTGTGCCGCTGGAGTTTCACGAGGGCCGTCCGGTCGTCGAGTTCCGCCGCAGCGGAGGCGTCTTCGTCTCGACCGGGGTCACGCGCGGTCGCTACAGGCTGGGCTCCGTGACCGACGGCCTCATCGACGCGGAGAAGGTCGACGAGCACCGCTACCTCTTCGACGTCTTCGCGCTGTCCGACGACTGTCTGCTGAGCAATGTCCGTGGCGCCAAGAAACCGGAGCCCGCGGTCGACGCGTTACAGATCGAGGGCCTTGGTGTGCTGCTGCTCCTTCGGGAGGGGCCGTCCCGCCTCGAGTCTTTTCTCGGCGCGCGGAACGTCGACGAGGTGATCCGCGAGGGGCTGAAGCAGCTTGCGGGAGAGCATCGTGACACCTGGCTGCTCGAGCGCCGTCGGCGGACGCGTGTGGCGCGGAACTACGTTGGCACGGACGTCAAGGCGACGCCGGAGGACTGGATCCGTCTCGCCGCGCGGATCGCGGAGAATGCGCTCCTGTGGAAGGGTCGCCCGGACTATCGACGCCGCTCCCGGGATCTTCTGAACGGCTATCGTGATGCCCGGCTCGAGCACCTGCGTCGACGGCCGCCTCGTCGCGCGTTTCATACCTCGAAGCTGACGCTCGATGGTGACGCGCTGAAGATCGTGTACGACTTCTCGACCGACGAGCAGCTCGAGGACCTGCGTCCGGTCGGGACCTCCTCGGTGATCCAGCGCCAGGGGGACGATCTCCTGCTGCGTGGCGAGTGCCGCTTCTTCGAGGGCAACCCGTTCACCGGCAAGGTGTCCGTGAAGGTGCGACTTCCGGCGAGAGGGTACGACGCCTCGCGACCGAGCATCGGCATAGCGCTGTGGACCTTCGAGGGCTACTCGATTCGAGGGGCCGACTCGATGGCGCTGACCGTCTCGATGAAGCCCCGTAAGGCGTCTTACGCGGACTACTTCGTCTTCGCCTACGGCTACTACGCCGCGCCGTACGACTTCGGTGGAGAGAAGCTCTACCAGGTCCATCCGGTCGGTGTGGAGGACTTCTTGGATCTGCCCGCGGACGTCGTCTTTCTCGGCCAGCACGGTCGTCCCTTGCACCGGTTCTCGGGTGAGTGCCTCTGGGCGCGACGTCGCACCAAGAGGACCACGGGCGCGCTGACGATCCAGGTGGAGGCCGGCGAGGGGATCAGCTCGTGGACCGCGAACAGGGCGCCGATTTTTCGCGAGGCGCCGGCGCCGTTTCGCGAGTTCCTCGAGACGCGCGAGCGCGTCGGCTCCGTGACCTTGTTGACGGGCGACAAGGGGGTGCGCATCCGCAGCGTGGAGAGCGAGGGGCAGCTGGACCCGATCTGGATCCAGGACCGGTTCCAGACGGCGATCGAGAAGGAGCTTCGACGGATCTTCGAGTGACGACGGCGAGCACGGTCTCGTCGAGCAGGAGAGGGATGAGGGTCAGATGAATTGCACGGCACGTATGACAGCGCTGGTGGTATCGATGCTGTCAGTCGGCACGCCGCCGGGTTCGGTGGCGCGCGCGGCGGACGGATGGCCTCAGTTCCTGGGGCCGACCGCCGATGGGGTCGCGGTCGGGGAGGGTATCGTGCGTTCCTGGAGCGAGAAGAGAAATGTCGTCTGGAAGACGCCGATTCACGATCGCGGCTGGTCGTCTCCGGTCGTCGAGGGCGATCGGGTCTGGCTGACGACGGCGACGAGGGACGGCAGGAGTCTCTACGTCATCGGTGTCGACCGTGCGAGCGGCGCGGTGGTTCATGACCTGAAGCTCTTCGACGTCGAGAGTCCCCGCAAGATCCACATTCTCAACAGCTACGCTTCACCGACGTCGATCCTCGAGGAGGGCCGTGTCTACGTTCACTTCGGGAGCTACGGAACGGCGTGCCTCGACACGCGGACGGCGAGGGTGCTGTGGACCCGTCGGGACCTCCCGTGTCATCACTGGCGCGGTCCGGGTTCGTCACTGGTTCTCTTCGGCGATCTCCTGATCGCTCACTACGACGGATTCGACCACCAGTACGTCGTGGCGTTCGACAAGAAGACCGGCAAGAC
>CAYMLL010000005.1:28966-71427 GCA_964390645.1 uncultured Planctomycetia bacterium
GCCACAAGACCCCCGGCACGCCGGGGTGGACCCCCCATCGAGGGAAGACTTCGGCGGCTCGGACAACGGTGATCACAAGAAGGCCTTCTCGACTCCGACGATCATCGAGGTGGCCGGCAAACCGCAGCTCATCAGTCCCGGCTCCCGAGCCGCGATGAGCTACGATCCGTACACCGGCCGGGAGCTCTGGACCGTGGAGTTTCGATCCTTTTCGAGCACCGCGAGACCTCTCTTCGGGCACGGGCTGGTCTACATCAATACCGGCTTCCCGCGAGCCGAGATCATCGCCGTGCGCCCGGACGGCGAGGGCGACGTCTCGAAGACGCACATCGAGTGGACAGCGCGGCGGGGCATCGGGTCGAAGCCCTCCGGGGTCCTGGTCAAAGACCTGATCTATGTCGTTACCGACAAGGGCGGTGTTGCGAGCTGTCTCGACGCGAAGACCGGCAAGCAGGTGTGGTCACACCGTCTCGGCGGCGGACAGCACTCCTCCTCGGTGCTCTACGCGGACGGTGCGGTCTACTTCTTCAGCCACGACGGGCCGGCCCATGTGATCCGGGCGGGTCGCGAGTTCGAGCTGCTGCACACGAATGAGCTCGACGACGGCTTCATGGCGTCGCCCGCAGTCGCGGGCAAGTCCATCTTCCTGCGGACCCGGTCCCACCTCTACCGCATCGAGCGTCGAGAGAGCCCTTAGTCCGGCATGTCTCGCCGGTCTCGTGACTTCGCGGCAGGAAGCGGTGAGACATCCGGACTGGCCTCGAGCTCTCCTCTCGCTCCGCTGCGTCTTGCTGCGAGGCGGCTGAATCGCGGTGAGCCGGGCAGTCCGGATCAGAGCCTGCACATCTCCGAGCAGCCTTCCAGGCGGATGCACTCCCCGCCGAGCACCGGCTCCAGCCCTCCCTGGAAGAGGTAGCGCAGCAGGTGGACCGCGTCGGTGATGTTGACATCGGCGTCGCCGTTGACATCGAGGACCGCCAGGTTGCCGCTCTCGTTGAGCAGCCCCTCGCAGGGAAGCGGCATCGCCGAGCCCTGGAAGAGGCGATTGAGCAGCGAGACCGCATCGGCGATCGTCACCTCTCCGTCGCTGTTGTCGTCTCCCGGACGGATGCCTCCCGGGGTCGTCACGTCGCTCGCGACGATGAGCATGTGGAAGCTGTCGACCGCGCCGTCATCGTCCGTGACCCGGAGCGTGACCTCGTGCTCCCCGGCGGTCTCGAAGAGGTGGGTCACACGGGACTCGCTCGAGGTGGCACCATCGCCGAGGTCCCAGTCGTGACCGGCGATCGAGCCGTCGACGTCGCTCGAGAGCGACGCGTCGAAGGTGACCTCGAAGGGCACGATTCCGGATGCCGGGCTGGCGGTGAACTCGGCGATCGGTGCGACGTTGCCGGTTGTCGCGCTGACGCTGTTGCGAGCTCCCGGCGTGCCGCCGAGCGTCCGGGACGCCGCCCAGTTCTCCGGCTCGTTGCCGTGGCTCGTCGCGGATACCCGCTCCAGCGAAGGCCCGTCGCCGTCGGCGCTGTTCGGCCACTGCCCGTCGTCGTCGTAGCGGACCCGGTCGATCTCGACGAAGGCGACTTCGCCGTCTTCCTGGACCGAGGGCTCGAGGAGCGTCAGCCGCTCGCCGCCGTTGTCGAGCGAGCCGCCGGAGGGTCCGACCACGTCAGCGGATTCCCCGACGTCGAAGACCTCGCGGTAGTACGCTGGATCGCTGGCGACGACGACGACGTAGCCGCCGGCCGGAATCGACGCGCCGGGGGGAAACTCGAAGGGACCGTCGGCGCCTCGTCGCGAGAGCCCGCGAAGCTGCCAGCCGCGCCCGCCGGCCTCGTCGTGCAGGGAGATTTCGGCGTCGCCCGGGTTGTGGAGCTCGACGAACTCGTGATCTCCGTCGGCTGGATGGAAGTGGACCTCGTTGATGACGACGGGGCCGACGAGGGCCGGAGAGTTCGGCAGGCCCGCTCCGGTACGGAACTCCTCGAGGCTCGCCGGAGAGTCGGCGCCGAAGCTGCGTCGGCGCAGCGGCGCGAAGTCGACGCCGGCGCTCGTTCGCAGCCGACCGAAGGATACGCCTTCCTTCGCCGCGCGCACGTCGATGCCGACGATGTGGCCCGTGAGATCGCGAGTTGCGTTCGACGAGGAGAGGTACACCTGATCGCCGGCGGAGTCCAGCGAGAAGCTCCGCGCGGTGGCGGGCGCAGCGTTGAACTCGCCCTCGTAGACGACGAGGTGGCCGCCCGCCGGGATGACCGCTCCGTCGGGGATTCGAAACTTCTTCAGCGCCTCGAAGTTGTCGCGGTCGTCCGAGAGGAACCACCCGCCGACGTCGATGTCGGAGGCCGTCGGGTTGAAGAGCTCGACCGCGTCCTCGAGAGGGCTCGTGCTGGCCGTCAGCACCTCGTTGATGAGAACGCGGCCCGTCGATGGCGCCGGGTCGACACGCCCGGGCGAGCCGAACGCGCCCGCGCTCGCGCGCCAGCTCTCGGGATCGTGCGGGTCCAGATCCCCGGTACGCGGCACGAGCGAGAACCCGAAGCCGTCGGGGCCGAGTGGCCAGAGGCCCTCGTCGTCGTAGGCGACATCGAGGATCATGTGGCCTTCCCCATCCTCGAGGGTGATGCGGTCACCTTCGTTGGCGAGACGACCCTCGTACTGGCCGGCGATGGCGACGCCGGGGTAGGCGCTCGCGAAAGCCTCCTCGTCGGCGACGAGCACCATCATCTCTCCGGAATCGAGCAAGGCGTTGTCGACGAGCTCGATCTCGACGCCACGCGTCGCGCGCACGCCGCGCAGGTCGAAGGGGCCGGCGCCGACGTTGCGGATCTCGAGGAACTCGAGCGCCTGGTCAGCCGGCGGGTTGTACATGATCTCCGTGACGCGCAGGTCGGCGAGCAGCTCGGGCACGTAGAACGTCGCCTCGGTTAGCGCGCTCCAGGTCGTGTTCTCGAGCACGCGCGCCTTGATGCGGATCCGGGGTCCGTCGAGGGAGATGGGACCGGCGTATTCGAAGGCGCTGGCGGAGACCTCGCCCGAGACCGGGACGCGTGGGTCGCTGCCGTCAACGGTGACGAGGATCGTTCCTTCGCCGGTGGTGGTGATCTCGAGAGAGCTGTCGATGTCGACTTCACCTGCTTCGAGCGAGAGGTCGGCCGTCGGGATCTCGGAGACCACACGCAGGCGGTTGAGCTGCGTGAGGACGGTCTGCGAGCGTCCCGGGAAGTAGGTTCGCAGCAGCCGGTTGAGCTCGGCCATCCACTCGCGATCGCGGGTGTACGGCGTGGCGCGGCGATTGTCCCCCCAGCGAGCGCACTCGAGGATGATCGCGGTGTCGATCTCGCGGATGCGGTCCATGTAGCGTGCCGCGGGCCGGTTGTTCTGCGGGCTCTCCGGATCCCAGGCACGATTCTCGGGATCGACCCACAGGATGCCGCCCGGCCCGAAGTGCTTCGCGATGCGATCGGCGACGAGAAGACGGTAGTCGGGATTCGTCCGCAGTCGCTGGAAGATCTCGGTCGGGCTGTTGCTGTCGTTCCTCGTCGTCGAGTTCTCGTTCGGGCTCTTGAAGGTGTGCTCCGCGTCCCAGCTGTGAAAGCGGAAGATGCCGCCGGGCGCCCGACGGTGGCTGGCGTACCAGTTGTGGTGGGCCCAGTCGGTGTTGCCCGTGTAGAAGTTGCAGATCATGTAGTCGACGTGTCCGGGCAGGTCGAGCTGCTGTCCGAGCGCCAGCAGCCGGTCGCCGTCGGCGCCCACCTGACGCACCGCTGCGATCATCGCCCCCCAGGCGTTCGGCGTTCCGTCGACCATCTGCGTGCCGGAGTGACGGGCCGCGTCCCACTCGGACTTCGGGCCGCCGTAGTGTTCCGACAGGAACGACGCGTCGGGTTTCTCGTGGACGTTGTAGAGCCCCCAGTAGAGGCCGTTGACGTAGAGGTTCATGAAGCGCCCCTGCGGGCCGAGGTTGCCGGTGAGGATTTGCAGGTCGCTGACGACCTGATCGCGCACGTACTGGAGCTGCACGCGCTGTCCGTGATCCGGGTGACTCAGGACCAGGTTGAGCCCGGCGTCGAGGACGAGCGTGTCGAAGCGCGACACGGGCCAGTCCGGAAAGACGCTGTAGTTCAGCTTCGTGCTGCCGTAGTCTCCCTTGAACAGCAGGCGCATCGACAGCTTCGGCGACTTCCAGTTGTTCGTGCTGCTGCCTCCCTGGATGCGGAGGCCACAGTCGATCTGCACGCCCTCCTTGCCGTCGCCGTTGATGAACTCGGCCGAGCAGGCGCGCTCCCAGCGGATGCCGGACTGCGACCCGTTCGCGTAGATGCCGCGCGTGCGCCCGAGAAAGTCCTCGGGGTCCATCACGATACTGAGCGTCGGAATCGAGACCAGCCCCTCGGTCGCGCGAGAGACGACCTCCTCCGTGTCGAGGACCTGCGGGTCCATCTCGTAGTCGGCCGCTGTCGTGCTCCCGTTGCCCCACACCGTCGGCCAGCCGGTCGGCCGCCGCGGCTGCGCCAGCACGTGCTCCGGGAAGAGGTAGCTGAAGGTCGAGACCCTCGAGGGCAGGAAGCCGTCGCGGTACGCGACCGCCCGCACCGTGATCACGCCTCGGTCCGCCGTTCCCGCGATCCCGATGGGGCCCTCGTAGAGGAGCCCTTCGCTCGCGGTCGGCCACGTGCCGTCGAGTGTGTAGCGGACGCTTGCGTCAGGTGTCGGCGACCGCAGCGTGAGCTCGAACGGTGTGTTGTGGAACCCGCGCTCGTGGCTCGCGCAGGGGGCTTGCGTCAGTCCCGAGTAGGCGGCTCCCTCGCTGTTCGGGCTGCCCGGTGTCGGCTCCTCGAAGTAGAGTCTCCGGCCGTCGGCACCGGTGCCCCAGGAGAGATCGGGACGCTGCGGCGGATAGGTCGGATCGAAGGCCGAGACGAGCTCACGCGGCACGTTCGCCGAGTAGAGGCCGAGAAACTCACCGTCGAGGTCGAGGCGGAAGCTCGTGTGCAGGCGGCCGCTCCCGTCCGGCTCGGTGAGGTTCGCGCCGGAGGCGACGACGACGAGATACTCGCCGGGCCCGAGGACGATGTTCGGGAAGACCCACTTGTCCTCGTCGAGGGGATCGTCCGACAGCGACCAGCCGCCGAGGTCGGCCGGCTCGTCGCCACCGTTGACGATCTCGATCCAGTCCGAAGTCCGGGTCGATCCTTCGAGGGGGATGTTGAGATTCGATGCGAGAATCTCGTTGATGTCGAGGTCCGCCGGAGGCGCGTCCGGGTCGACCGTGTAGGTCCAGCTGTCGCCCTCGAACGCGTTCACCGCGAGCGCGAGGTCACGGATGCCGTGGTTCGCCGCGAAGGTCACCGCCACCTCGCCGGGGGCAACGTCGTCGAAGGAGAACATATACGGTCCGGCCTCGCTCCCGTCGAGCGCTGCGGCCGGCACTCCATTGATCAGCAGGTCCGTCGCGTCGACTCCCGCGACCGGCTCGTCGAACGCGATCCGGACCGCGGAGAGCCCGCGGACCGTGGTGCCGCGTCCGGGCGCCGTGAACCGGATGCCGGGAGCGGTCTCGTCGGGGCCGAACGGATCGATGAGCTCGACGTCGATCTTGAAGTCGTTGCTCGACATGCTGACGTTCAGGCCCTGAACGGCGACGACGTTCCGGCCGACGACGAGCATCTCCCGCGGGTTCTCGATGACGAATGTCTGGTAGTTGCCGGACTCGCGGCCCCGCCGCGCGCGCGTCTCGAAGTTGATCGGGTCGGCCGGCTCGCCGCGCACGTTCTCGCGGATTGCCGGGACCCCGTTGATCCAGAGGGCAAAACCGTCGTCGTAGTCGGCGTTGACGTGGAGCTCGAAGACCTCGGCGAGGCTCTCGACCTGGAACTCGCGGCGCAGGTAGACGCCGACGTAGCTGCCGCGCATCGGTGGATCGCGCTCGGCGAGATCGGTCCCGAAGGGGCCGTCGGCGTACCCCAGCGGGGCCAGCAAGAGCTCCCACGCGGAGTCATCGAAGTCCGGCTGGCGCCAGCTCCCTGCCTCGCCGCCGGGATCCTCGATCGCCGGCAGGAAGCGCCATCGGGATCCGCGCGACACGTGGACGATCTCGTCGGCTCCGAGTCGTGCCGCGTCGGCGGCGAGGATCCCGCCGAGGGCGATGCCGGTGAGAAGACGAAGGGACCAGCGGCTCGTCGACAACACGGATTCTTCTCCTTTGCGGTCTGCCTGAGCCCGGGAGGCTTTGCCAGTGATACGAGACCTCTTCCCGACCTTCGATTCTATCCTGTCGCGGGGCGCCGTGTCAGGTGTCGATCTGTGGCTTGAGAATCACGGGCAGGAAGAACACGTGGAGAAACGCGAGACGTGACGGTCCGTGCGGGTTACAGTCGCGGCTCGACAGCTCGTCCCCTCGAGATCGGCTCGTGGGAAGGAGCGCGGCCATCGTGGGAGGAGGAGACCGGTGGACGCCCGGGACGACGTCGAGAAGCGGGTCGTGCGAGGGTCGGGCGGGCCGTGGCGGCAAGCGCCATGAGACTCGCCCGGATGCTGCTTCGTCTCCTGCTCGGTCGTCGTCTACCGCTGACGCGCGGCCGCCTCCGGGTCGAGGGTGTTCACGCCGACGTCGAGATCCGGCGGGACACCTGGGGCGTTCCGCACATCCGCGCGCAGAGTGACGAGGACGCATGGCTCGCTCTGGGCTTCTGTCACGGGCAGGACCGCTCCTTCCAGATCGAGTCGATCCTCCGCTTCGCACGGGGTACGCTCTCGGAGATCGTCGGGACGGACGCGTTGCCCGTCGACCGTCTGTCGCGACGCATCGGTTTTCACCATGCGGCGCGTCGCGCGCTCGAGGTGCAGCAAGAGGACGTGCGGTCGGTCATCGACGCCTACGTTCGTGGGATCAACGCGGGACGCGAGATCGGCCTGCGTCGACGTCCGCACGAGCTGGTCTTCCTGCGCAGCAAGCCCTCGACCTACCGTGCGGTCGACGCCGCCTCGGTCTTGCCCCTGATGTCGTTTCTCCTGGGGTCCAACTGGGATGCCGAGATCGCGCGCTGGAGGATCCTGCTCGCCGATGGACCGGAGGCGGTGAAGGCGCTGGATCCTTCGCCCTACCCCTGCGACTTCGGTGTCACCAGCCCGCCCGGAGTCGAGGCGGGGCCGGTGGTCGATCGGCTGTCGCGAGATCTCGAGACGCTGGCGCACTACTTTCCCCCCGGCGGCGCATCGAACAGCTGGGTGGTCGCGGGATCGAGGACACGCAGCGGACGTCCGATCGTCGCCAACGCCCCCCACCTGGCCCGGGTCCTGCGTTCGCCGTGGTATCTCGCGCACATCGAGACGCCGACCTGGTCCTGCGCGGGAGCGTCCTTCGTCGGCGGACCGGGCATCAGCGTCGGGCACAACGCGCACGGTGCGTGGGGCGTGACGTCGGGGTTCGTCGACAACACCGATCTCTTCATCGAGCAGATCGGTCCGGACGGGTGCTCCGTGCGCGGTCCGGACGGGTTCCAGCTGTGTCCCGTGCGCCGGGAGACGATCTCGGTCCGGGGCGCGAAGGCCGTGCAGGAGGACGTTCTCGAGACCCCGCGTGGTCCGATCGTCTCGCCGGCGCTGCGCGGCGAGGAGCACGCGATCTCGCTGCGGGCCGTGTGGCTCGATCCGCTGCCCATCCGCGGAACTCTCGGCGTTCACGCCGCGCGCGACCTCGACGGCTTCCGCGAGCTCTTTCGTGACTGGCCGACGCTGCCGATCAGCCTCGTATGGGGCGAGGACTCGGGCCGCATCGGCTGGCAGCTCGCCGGCGCGGCACCGAGGCGCCGCACCGGCTGGGGGACCGTTCCACTCCCCGGCTGGCTCCCCGGGAGCGGCTGGGAGGACGAGCACGTCCCCTTCGAGGACATGCCGTTTCTCGACTCGCCACCGGGCGGTGTCATCGCGACCGCGAACAGCGCCCCGCGGTCGCCTGACGAGGAGCCCTTCCTCGGCGCCGACTTCCTCGACAGCTACCTGATGCAGCGCATCTACGAGGCGCTCGACATGCGCCGTGACTGGGACGTCGACGGCATGCTCGAGCTGCAGACCGACGTTCACTGCGTCCCGTGGCGGGAGCTGCGCGGGCGAGTGCTCGCGGCCTGTGACGGGGAGCCGGAGCTGCAAGGCCCGGTGACGATGTTGCGCGACTGGGACGGGCAGATCTCCGTCGACTCGTCGGCCGCGACCCTCTACGAGGTTCTCGTCGCGGCGCTGTGCCTGCGGGTTGCCGGCGCCGAGGCGCCGGTGTCTGTCGAGTTCGCGCTCGGTCGCGGTGTTCACCCGATCATGCCGCACACGCTCCTGGTCGCCCGGCGCGTCGGCCACCTGGTTCGCGTGTTGCGCGAGGAGCCGTCGAGTCGCATCGACGCGAGCTGGGACGAGGTCATCCGCGAGGCTCTCGGTGACGCATGCCGGGAGCTGATCTCGCGCTTTGGCGCGCGACCTTCGCGATGGACCTGGGGCAGAGTCCGCGGCGTCCACTTCCGCCACGCGTTCGGCGATGTGAAGACGTTGGCGCCGATCTTCAACCGGGGGCCCTACGCGATGGGCGGCGACGCCAACACGGTCGCCCAGTCGGCGGTCGATTTGCTCTCGCCGTTCGGCCCGGCTCTCTTCATTCCGTCCTTGAGAATGGTCGCGGAGGTCGGAGACTGGAACGCGTGCCGGTTCGTGCTTCCCGGCGGCCAGTCCGGCAATCCGCTGTCGCGCCATTACGACGATCAGCTCGACCTGTGGCTCGGCGGCGAGGCGCTGCCGATGTCCTGGGCGCGAGCCGCGGTCGAGGAGGCGACAGTCGACACGCTGGTCCTGTCGAGAGGTCCGGGCCCGATCTCGGACATGGAGACGTCGGATTTCGACAACGCGATGAGATGAGCGCACCGTGAGTCGCACTACCCTGGTTCTGCTGCTGCTTCTCCTGCTCGCAGGTATCGGCGCCGGTCTCGCGATACGGTCCGGACGGAGCCGATCGGCGAGCCTCGACGGGGTTGCCGAGACGGTCGCCTCGAGGTCGAGACCTAGCTCGGTGAGCGCAGGGGAGGCCTCGGCATCGTTGGCGGATTCCCGGGAGCAGGCATTCGAGGGGCTCCCCGTCCGGGAGTGGTCGCGTCGGATCGTGTCGGCCGATCTGGGCGAGCGTCGACGCGCGCTCGAGCAGCTGCGCGGAGGCGGCGAGAAGGCCGTGCCGGTCCTTGCGGCGCTCTTCCTCGACGCCAGCGCCGATGTCCGGGAGAGCGCACAGGACGTCGTCGCGCGCATCGGCCCGCCGGCGGTGCCCTTGATGATCCGGCTCGCGCGTGACGAGGATCTCACGGCGCGCTTTCACGCCGTATCGGTGATCGGCGATCTCGTGCCGGACGATGCGGGCGCGCTCGAGGTGCTGATCGAGCGCCTCGATGATGTCGATGAGCGGGTGATCAGCGAAGCGGCCTGGGCCGTCGCCGCTTTTCGCGAGCGCGCTGCTCCAGCTACACGAGCGCTCGTCAGGCTGCTCGATCACGAGGTGCCGCTGATCCGCATCTACGCGGCCGGCGGGCTCGCTTCGATCGGGCCGAAGGCAAGGTCCGCCGTGACCCGGTTGATCGACGCGCTCGCGGATCCCGACGAGGGGGTTCGCCGCTGCGCGGCCGAGGCCCTGACCTCGTTTGGTCCCCACGCGGTTGCGGCCGTGGCGGCGCTCGCCTCGGCGCTCCGCGACCACAACGTTCACGTGCAGGTCTGCGCCGCCGGAGCTCTCGGCAGCATCGGGCCGGCGGCCGCGTCGGCCGTCGCCGATCTGCGTCGCTCGCTCGGGGATCCGGCGGTGGCGCACGAGGCTGCCTGGGCGATCGAGAGGATCACCGGCGACCGTGTCGAGGTTCCGGCGACCGCGAGCAGTGTCCACGATGTCCTGACGCGGGCCGATTCGCCCGGTCCGGGGCAGTGGCCGATGTTCGGGCGCACCGCGGACCGCAACGCAGTGTCGCCTGCGAAGGGGCTCGTCGATCGGTGGGACATCGACACGGGTGAGAACGTGCTGTGGTCCGCGCGACTCGGCGACGTCACCTACGGCAGCCCGGTCGTGTCGGCCGGGGCGATACTGGTGGGGACCGACAACGCGTTGCGACGCAATCGGTCGGCCGTCGAGGAGTGCGGCGTGCTGCTGGCGCTGAACGCGGCGGACGGAGCGCTGCTGTGGCAGGATCTGGCGCCCGACCTCGGTCGTGGACTGCGCGAGTTCCTCGTACCCGTGACCTCCAGCTCGCCGCTCGTGGAGGGCGCGCGGCTCTACTACATGACTGCGCAGTGTCAGCTCCGCTGCCTCGACGTCGAGGACTTCCGCGACGATGAGAACGACGGCGTCTTCACCGATGAAGAGCACGTCGGGCCCATCGCGGCCGATATCATCTGGGAGCTCGATGTCAGCGCCGACCTCGGGGTCTTTCCGCATGAGGCGGCGAACTGCTCGGTCGTTTCGGCCGGCGACCTGCTGATGGTCTGCACGTCCAACGGTGTGGACGAGGCGCACACGAACGTGCCCGCACCGCGTGCCCCGAGCTTCATCGGTGTCGAGAAGACGACGGGTCTGGTTGCCTGGCGTGCCGTCGGGCCCGGCGAGAACATCCTCCACGGACAGTGGAGCAGCCCTGCGGTCGCCCGGGTCAGCGGGAAGGTCCAGGCCTTCTTCGGTGGGGGCGACGGCTGGCTTCACGCTCTCGACGCGGCGACCGGACGCGAGGTCTGGCGCTACGACGGCAACCCGAAGGAGGCCGAGTGGCGACCCAGCGGCGATATCGAGGGCGTGCTCTTCCGCAACTCGATCGTCGCATGTCCCGTCTACCACGAAGGTCTCGTTTACCTGGCGATGGGACAGGATCCCGAGCACGGTCACGGTCGCGGTCTCGTACACGCGATCGATCCGCGCGGCCGCGGCGACGTGACCGCGAGTCGTGTCGTCTGGAAGTACGAGGATGTCGGCCGCTCGATCACCACACCGGTGATCCGGGACGGTCTGATGTACCTGGGGGACTACAACGGCTTCGTCCACTGCATCGATATCGAGACCGGTGAGCGAGTCTGGCGCCACGACTTGCTCGCGGGCGTCTGGGGCGGTCTCCTGGTCGCGGACGGGAAGGTCTACGTCGGTGATGAGGAGGGTACCGTGACGGTCTTCCGCGAGGGCCGCCGCAAGGAGATCCTCGCGACGATGAGCATGGACTCGGCGATCCACTGCTCCCCGGTCGCTGTCGGCGCGGTCATCTACATCGCGACGTCGCGGATGCTGTGGGCGCTGGGGTCCAGATAGCGCCCCCCGCCGGGCGGTCGGCCGTAACGTGACACCGGCTTCTCGTGCCGGATTGCCACCGGCAGCGCGTGAGGAGCTCCGTGTGGGGCCGCATCTCGCCGCTTCCGGAGCGTCCCTCGCAGGACTTGCCGTGTCCCGGACGCGGTTCGCAGGGTCAACACCAGCGGGAGCAAGAGGCCGTGCGCCGGTGAATCGCGGGCAGCGGATCGGCGTGATCTGCAGGCTGTCCGGAGGCGTGACGTGGATGTCGGAGCCGCTGGTCGACGAGGCGTGTCATCGACCGTCGCTCCGGGGTCGGCACGGGTTCGCGCGCTAGGCCCTGGGGTCCGAGCCGGCCTCCGCGAACGCGTTTTTCCGTGCAGCTTGTGGGGCTCGCGTGAAGCGGCTGACGATCGCGAAGACCGTGACGTTGCCGACGAGCGCGAAGGTCCCGAGATCGACGTTGGCCTTGATCCTGTCGACGAGCTCCGCGAGCCCCGGGGCGGAGAGCGTGCCCTGGAAGACGACCGTGAAGAGCGGCGTGAAGAGAAGGAGGGTCACGAGTCCGGTGATGATCCCCGCGATCGCTCCGGCGCGAGTGCCACGTCGGATGAAGAGCATGTCGATGGTCACCGGCAGCAGCTGCGTGGAGAAGGAGATCGCCAGCAGCCCCATCAGAGCGATCATCGCGAAGGGCTTGAATCCCGAGCTCGACTCCTGGATCTCCATCAGGAGCATGGCGGCAGCCGTGGCGACAACGATGACGGCACGACCGACCCAGGTTCGCTCCCTGCCGGTCGAGTCGGGGCGGATGTACCTGGCGTAGATGTCGCGTGTGAAGACGGCGCTCAGCGCGTGGAGGTTGCTGTCAGCCGTGCTCATCGACGCGGCCATCACCGCCACGCAGATCAGCGCGGCGAGAAAGATACCGAGAACGCCGAGGAGCTCGGGGAGGTGATTGCGCAGCACGATGACGAGAATGAGATCGAAGCGCTTGCCCTCGGGGTCGACGAGCTCGTGCGTCCGGATGCCCTCTGCCGTGCTCTCGATGGGATAGAGCGCCTGCCCTGCGAGGCCGACGAGCATGACACCGAAGAGGAAGCAGATCGGCAGCACCGTTCCGAAGATGAGCGCGCTGCGGCGCAGCGTGGTCGATGAGCGGGCCGAGTAGAATCGCATCCATTGTGCCGGCTGGATCATCGAGCCGATCGACGCGAAGGCGCAGACCGTCAGCATCTTTTCGGGTGGCCAGGTCCCGCTCGTCCCCGGCGCCGAGAGCGAGCTCGGCGGCAGGCTCGCGATGCTGTCGAGGAACCCGCTGACGCCGCCGAGGGCTGACACCGCCGCGGCGCCCGCGAGGAGCATGCCGCCGACGAGGAGCGAGCCCTGGATCACGTCCGTCCAGGCGACGCTGCGCATGCCGCCGACCATCACGTAGAGCATCGTGATCACGGCGAGCGTGGTGGCGCCGATCGCGAACGCGTTCTCGTTGTCGGGGAACATGGCGCGCGAGATCAGCCCGCCGGCGCTCACCTGGATCAGCACGTACGGGATGGCGTAGAGGAGACCGACCAGAGCCACGAGGATGCGGAGCGCCGAGCTGTCATCGTAGTAGTCGCTGACCATGTCGCCGGGGGTCACGTGGCCGCGACGAAGGCCGATGCGACGGATCCGGTTGCCGAGCACGAACACCGCGACGGCGCCGACGGGGACGTTGAGCGCGAAGAGCGCGAAGATCACCCCGTCCTTGTAGACGATGCCCGGAGCGCCGAGCAGCGCGAAGGAGCTGAAGAAGGTCGCCATGATCGTCAGGGACGAGACGATCCACCCCTGGCCGCGTCCGGCGAGGTAGTAGTCCTCCTCGCTGTCGGTTCCACGTCGGTAGCCCAGCCAGCCGAGCCACATGAGCAAGAGGAGGTAGGCACCGAGGACGCAGAGTCCGATGGTGGCGAAGGGCGTGGTCGAGCCGGTCGCTGCGAGCAGTCTCGCCACGGCTCAGCTCTCCTCGTCGGGCCACAGAGTCGTGCAGGCGACGACGATGACGGCCGCCTGCACTCCGAACCACAACAGGCCCCAGGCGTAGAGCACGGGAAGCCCCAGAAGGGTCGGGGTCGGTCCGGCGTGCTCCGGCCCCGGATCGACGAGTCGCATGCCAGGGCCGGCGCCCATGAGGAGGGCGGTGAGGAAGAGCGCCGTCAGGACGATTCGGAGACGGCGTCTGGCGGTGGCGGCGTCCCGCGACATGCCGTGAGCATAGTCGGTCGCGGACCGTCGGTAAAGTGGCTGTGTCGCCCCCGCCGCCCGCCGCTTTTTCTGGCCCTTGGGTGATTTGACCGCGCTCTTCCGGGGGGCTCCGTTACTCTGTTGCCCCCCTTCCGTCCGATGAACAGGAAGTCACCCGTGGAGTCGTCCCCCTCATGAGCGAGCAGGCCGCCTGGAGTCACCCGGACCGCGATCGGTTGACCTTTCTCGACGACGTCGAGGCGTTCGAGACCGTGCCGTCGGGCAGCTTCCCGGACGACGGTCGGAGCGAGGAGATCATCGCGCTCCACGAGGGCCGCATCGTCGTCGACGCGATTCACTCCGGCGATGTCATTCCCCGGGAGTTCCGGGATTCGATCCGGCGTGCGGGTCACGACGATGTGGTCACCGAACGCTACGTGGTGGAGAAGGACTGGGGTGCCGACCACCTGGCTCACGAGGTCGCGCGTCAGCTGCGTCTGCCCGCGTCGTATCGCGTCAGCGTGGCGCGAGCGATCCTCGATTTCGGCCGCTTTCCCGGAACGAGTCGTCGCGGCTTGACGCACATGCATCGCTTTGCGATCAACAGTCCCTTCGCCGAGTGTCTGAGCCACGCCGAGAAGCGTCACCTGCTCGAGAGGTACTACGACTCGATCTCCGAGCGTATCGATGACGCCGTGCGTGACAAGCATATCAAGCTGTCGATTCACAGCTACGACCGCTTCAACCCGCTGCCACGTTCCGATCGCTGGACTCTTCCTGCGGCTGACGGTGAGCGTGTCGGCACGGAGCGACCCCTGGTCAGCCTGGTCTCCGGGTCGCACGGCTATCACAACGAGACGGAGATGCCCTACGGCGTCTTCGACGAGCTCTTTCCGGACGAGCTCGGGGAGCTGACCGCTGACCGCAAGCTGACCGCGCGCATCCTCCTCGAGGTCGCGAACGCGGGTCTCTCCGTGACACACAACCATCCCTACCTGCTGCCGGAGGGGAGCGTCGAGGTGCGCTCGCAGGTGTGGTTCTTCTTCGACTACCTCCGCAAGCGATTCGAGGCCGCCCATCCCGAGATGACGGGTGATGCGGGATACCGCCGGGTCTGGGCGATGCTCCTCGACACCAACCTGCGGCGCTCCGACAGCGAGGTCCTGCGCAGCTACCTGCACGGCTTTCGCAAGGCGCCGAGGGGCATGGATGCGGAGTGCGAGCACGCGGGCGTCGCCTACGGTGCGATTCGCGACTTCACCGAGAGCAACGGCGACTCCATCCTGCGGGAGTACCGGCACCGGGCCCGCACCGGGCGGCCGAGCTCTCTGGTCATCGAGGTGCGCAAGGACTTCCTCTGGCGTTTCGAGGACGAGCGCAAGATTTTCGACCCCACCCGGGGCGCGGCAGGGCTGATTCGAGAGAATGTCGACCGGGCGGCGAGGCTCCTCGCGGACGCCGTACTCACCTACCTGCGCGACGATTGCTGAAGGGGGCGTCAGCCGGTTGAAGGGGCCCATCCGGCGGGAGAGCCCCCGTTTCGCAGCCGGGACACTTCTTCGACCGGCCGCTATTCGAGAAGCATCTTCGCCGTCGTCGACCAGACACCGAAGGCCTCAGCGCCGAAGAGCACGAAGCGGATCTCCGTGAGGCTTCCGGCGTGAGCTCGGCATGTCTTGATCGACAGCGGCGCGGCTTCCTCGGGCGGGTACCCGTAGACGCCGCAGGAGATGGCCGGGAACGCGATCGAGCGCAGGCCGTGCCGGTTCGCGAGCTCGAGCGAGGAGCGGTGGGCCGACTCGAGCAGCGGTCCGGAGTCCTCGGCCGATCTGTAGACGGGCCCGACGGTGTGAATGACGTGGGCCGACGGCAGCCGGAAGCTCGCGGTGAGGCGTGCCTCCCCGGTGGGGCAGCGGACGCCCGGGCGCACCTGCGGGAGAGCGCGGCAGGCCTCCACCAGCTCCGGCCCTGCGGCCCGGTGGATGGCACCGTCGACGCCGCCCCCTCCGAGCATGCGCTCGTTCGCGGCGTTGACGATGGCATCCGCCTCCACCCGCGTCAGGTCGCCTTCCTGGACCACGAGGGCACAGCTGCCGGTGAGCCGGAGTCGCTCCATCGTCTCATGCCGTGTCGCCAGGGGAGTCGTCTCACCCGTGCGGATTGTCTCTGCTCGCGACGGGTCGTGCAAGCCGTGCCGCCCTCCGGAAGCGCACGGCGCGGGGCTTTCCAGGCCTCCGGGGCTCCGATATACTCTGCGGCCATGACCATCGAGGAAGCGCGGGCGCTGATGGAGGAGTGGACCGAGAGCCCGGCTCTGCGGATCCACATGGAGGCCGTCGCGGCCTGCATGGGGGCGTACGCGAGCCGGCTCGAGCCCGACGGCCACGACCGCTGGGTCATCGCCGGGCTTCTGCACGACTTTGACTACGAGAGGCACCCGACGGAGGCGGAGCACCCCTTCGTCGGGGTCGAGCGCCTGCGGTCGCTGGAGGTGGACGAGGAGATCTGCACGGCGATTCTGGGTCACGCGCAGTACAGCGGGGTGCCCCGCGAGACCCGCATGGCGAAGGCGCTCTTCGCCGTCGACGAGCTGGCCGGCTTCATCGTCGCGTGTGTCAAGGTCCGGCCGAACGGCATCCGGGATCTTGCGCCGAAGTCCGTCAAGAAGAAGCTCAAGAACGACGCCTTCGCCGCCGCGGTGAGCCGCGATGACATCCGGGTGGGTACGGAGGAGCTCGGAGTCGACCCGACCGAGCACATCCAGGTCTGCATCGACGCGCTTCGTGCCGTCGCCGGGCGACTGGGGCTCGGATAGCGTCGGGTACACTCGCGGGGTTTCTTCAGCGAACAGCGACAGCGCCCACCAGCGCGGCGCGGCAGAGTACAGCGAACGATCTGACGGAGCATCCATGGCCAACCTCACCGACCCCTTCGGCGCCGCCTCCACTCTTGAAGTCCGCTCGGGCAGCGTCGGCATGTTCCGCCTGTCGCAGCTCGAGGCGAAGGGTCTCGGGGCGATCTCCCGGCTGCCGTTCTCGATCAAGGTCCTTCTCGAGGCGGCGCTTCGTCAGTGCGACGGATTCCAGGTCCGCGAGGAGGACGTGGCGAGTCTCGCTGCCTGGACCGGCGCCAGTCCGGGCAGTGGCGAGGTGCCCTTCAAGCCGGCTCGCGTCGTCATGCAGGACTTCACCGGAGTGCCGGCGGTCGTCGACCTCGCGGCCCTTCGCAGCGCGACGGCGAGGCTCGGTGCGGACCCGAAGAAGATCAACCCGCTGATTCCGGTGGATCTGGTCATCGATCACTCCGTGCAGGTCGACGAGTACGGCTCGGCGGCGGCGCTCTCGGTCAACACCGCGCGAGAGCTCGAGCGCAACCGTGAGCGCTACGAGTTTCTGCGCTGGGGATCGAGGGCCTTCGACAGCTTTCGCGTCGTGCCGCCCGCCATGGGAATCGTGCACCAGGTCAATCTCGAGTACCTTGCCGGTGTCGTGTTGACGCGTGAGGTGAACGGTGTGCGCGTGGCGATGCCTGACACTCTCGTCGGGACCGACTCTCACACGACGATGATCAACGGTCTCGGGGTGCTCGGCTGGGGCGTCGGCGGCATCGAGGCCGAGGCGGCGATGCTCGGCCAGCCACTCTACATGCTACCCCCGCAGGTCGTCGGCTTGCGGCTCGACGGCGACCTGCCGCAGGGCGCGACAGCGACCGACCTCGTTCTCACTGTCACCGAGATGCTGCGCCGTCACGGTGTGGTGGGCAAGTTCGTCGAGTTCCACGGTCCGGGACTGTCGCGTCTCAGCCTCGCTGACCGCGCGACGCTCGCGAACATGGCTCCGGAGTACGGTGCGACGATGGGCTTCTTTCCCGTCGACGACGAGACGCTTCGCTTTCTCGAGGGCACCGGTCGCCCGGCCGAGCTTGTCGACCTCGTCGAGCGCACCCCCAAGGAGCAAGGGCACTTTCGCACCGCCGACACCCCTGATCCCGAGTTCAGCGACGTGCTGAGCCTCGACATGGATGCTGTCGAGCCGTGTATCGCCGGTCCGAAGCGGCCTCAGGATCGCATCCCTCTGAGGGAGAGCAAGCAGGCGTTCCGTGCCGCGCTGACCGACTCCTGGGGTGTCGCGGCGAAGCGTTCGGGCGCCCGTGTCGCGTTCGACATGGGCGCCCGCGAGGCTGAGATGACGCACGGCTCGGTCGTCATCGCGGCGATCACCAGCTGCACGAACACGTCGAATCCCTCGGTCATGGTCGGCGCAGGGCTGCTGGCGAGGAAGGCGGTCGAGAAGGGGTTGAGCGTCGCGCCCCACGTCAAGACGAGCATGGCGCCGGGTTCCCGCGTCGTCACGAGCTACCTCGACGCCGCGGGTTTGACCGCGAGCCTCGACCGGCTCGGCTTCAACACGGTCGGCTACGGCTGCACGACCTGCATCGGCAACAGCGGTCCGCTGCCGGCCCCGGTGCTCGAGGCGATCCAGTCCGAGAGTCTCGTCGCCGCGGCGGTGCTCTCCGGGAATCGTAACTTCGAGGGACGCGTCAATCCGTCGACGCGAGCGAACTACCTCGCGTCGCCGGCTCTGGTCGTTGCGTACGCGCTCGCTGGCACGGTGGACGTCGATTTGACGGTTGGCTGGGTGTTGTTTTTTTTGTCTTGGTTGCGGGGGGGGGGGGTTGCGTTGGGGGAGCCGGTGATGCTCGACGATATCTGGCCGTCGCAGGACGAGGTCCGGGACGTGTTGCGCGGCTCGCTCAGCGCGGAGATGTTCAGGAAGGAGTACGGCGACGTCTTCGACGGCAACCAGGACTGGAACGCGATCCCCGTCTCCGGAGGCGAGCTCTACGAGTGGAGCACGGACTCGACCTACATCCGGGAGCCGAGCTTCTTCCAGGGGCTGACCGCGGAGGTGCCGCCGGTCCGGCCTGTCTGCGGCGCGCGAGCCCTCGTGCTGCTCGGAGATTCGGTGACGACCGACCACATCTCACCGGCGGGCGCGATACCGGCGGACAGCCCGGCGTCGAGCTATCTCCACGACAGCGGTGTCGAGCGTCGCGACTTCAACTCCTTCGGCTCGCGCCGCGGCAACCACGAGGTGATGCTCCGCGGGACCTTCGGCAATATACGGCTGCGCAATCAGATGGTGCCCGGGGTGGAGGGTGGCTTCACGGTTCACCATCCGAGTGGCGAGCAGGTGTCGATCTACGAGGCATCGATGCGCTATCAGCGCGACGGTACGCCGCTGATCGTTCTCGCCGGCAAGGAGTACGGCACCGGCAGCTCGCGGGACTGGGCGGCGAAGGGCACCTACCTCCTCGGTGTCAAGGCGGTGGTTGCGCGGAGCTACGAGCGTATCCATCGCAGCAACCTGATCGGCATGGGTGTGCTTCCCCTCGAGTTCCTCGACGACGAGAGCCCGTCGAGTCTCGGCCTCGACGGCGCGGAGACGTACGACATCGAGGGCATCGATGACTCGATCTCTCCGCGTCAGGAGCTGACGGTTCACGCTCGCCGGGACGATGTCGAGAAGACGTTCAAGGTGCGAACGCGCATCGACTCGCCGGTCGAGGTCGAGTACTTCAAGAACGGCGGCATCCTGCACACGGTGCTGCGATCGATGCTCGACTGACTCGGGCCTGCCTGTGCCACCTGGCTCGAAGGCCGGTGCTCCGTGCCCACGTTCGCGTCCGGGGCTGCGGGTTACCTGCTCGTGACGGCGACCTTCCGGAGAGAGCCCCTCGGTGTCACGGGAGCGATCCTTTTTTTTCGCCGGCGCGGTCTGGGTCTTTTCTTTTCCCGTGGCTGGCGGCATTCTGGTTCGCCATGGAGCCGCTGCGAATCGCCCGCGATCTGATCGCCATCGAGTCGATCACCGGCAACGAGGAGCCGGTCGTCGCGTACCTCGAGTCCGCTCTGCGAGACATGGGGCTCGACGTCCGTAGCGAGGAGGTCGCTCCGGGCCGCCGCAACCTGATGGCCGGGCCGGAGGGCCCGCGTGTTCTCTTCTGTACGCACACCGACACCGTGCCGCCGTTCCTGCCCCCGGGCGAGGACGACGAGTTCCTCCACGGCCGCGGCGCCTGCGACACCAAGGGGATCACGGCCGCCTTTCTCGGCGCCGGCGCCCGGCTGCTCGAGAAGGGCGTGCGCGACTTCGGCTATCTCTTCGTCGTCGGGGAGGAGGTCGACAACGTCGGGGCGATCGTCGCCAATCGCTCGGTGCGCGCTGACTACATCGTCGTCGGCGAGCCGACCGAGAACCGCCTGGCGATCGGCCACAAGGGCGCGTTCGGTGCGCGCGTCAAGGTCACCGGGACGGCATGCCATTCGGCGTATCCGGATCAGGGCGACAGCGCTGTTCACCGGCTGCTGCGCTACCTGGCGCGAGTGGATCAGACCGATTTCGGCTCCAGCGACACCCTCGGCCCGTCGACGACGAATATCGGCGTGATTTCCGGCGGCGTCGCGCACAACGTGCTCGCTCCCCATGCCGAGGCGCACGTGATGATTCGTGTCGTCAGCGACATCGAGGAGCTCGAGTCGCGTTTCCGCGACTGCTTCCTCGATCCGGCGACGGGGCGTCACGACGAGAGGGTGGAGCTGGACATCTACCTGCGCATGCTCAGTCCGAGGCTCGAGCGTCTCGAGGGCTTCGATGAGACGGTCGTCTCCTACGGCACCGACCTGCCGTTTCTCGTGGATGTCGGCAGGCCGCTCCTCTTCGGTCCAGGAACGATTCTGGATGCTCACACCGCGACCGAGAAGATCTCGAAAGCGCAGATCTTCGAGGCGATCGATCGTTACGTCGAGATCGCCGAGCACCTGATCGCCCGTGATGCGTTGTCGTGAGCGCGCGTGAGCTCTCGGTGCTCGTGCGGTGCGATCGGCGCGTCGTCCGGAGAACATGCCGAGGCCCCGGATCGGGATGCGGACAGCTCTGCGTCAGATACCCTCGATGTGTCGCTTGAGCGTCACGGTGCTCGCGACCAGCTCCTGACGCGTGGCGCGTGCGAAGCTCTCCCAGCCAGGCCGGCCGTCGAGCCCGTCCTGCCGCACGACGATCCAGACACCGTCATCGCGCGGCTCGAGCGTGAAGCGGACCGCCATCGGGCCACGGCGATCGTCGGCCCGCTGCCACCAGTAGTCCGAGATCGTCAACGCTCGCCCCCGGGCGAGCTCGGTGATGGTCCCGTGGACGGTCGTGCCGTCGAAGCGGCGGACCGAGAACTCCCCGCCCGTCCCCGCGGTGATTCGCGCCTCCTCGCCATCCATCCAGACGAGCACGTCCTCCGGATCGAGGAGCGCGTCAAAGACGCGTTCGGGTGCGGCGTCGATGTAGATCGCGTCGGCGACGAAAGTCTCCATGCCCGGGATTGTAGCCGGGCGAGCGTGGCGCTGAAACGGTGATCGTTGGGGGGGCGGGACGGCGGCCGCGATGAGCGTGGTGGGATCTCCATGCGAGCGGCGCCTCGATCCTCACGGGCCGCTCAGCGGCCCCGCTGCGCGGTCGACGAGGCCGTGGAAGGAACCGGTCCGCCGGATCGAGTCAGTCGGCGCGCATCTCCTTGCGCAGGCGATGGTAGAGCTTCCGCGCGGCCGCGAGTCTCTGGCGGATTCCGCGCGAGCGCGCGTCACTCCTTGCTGCGAACTCGCGCTCGATCCCGTCGATCGACGTGAGCTGACGCTCGACGATCTCCGGGCCGCGCCGCGGGTTCCAGGTCGGCTTGCCGTCGACCGAGACGTAGACGGGCGACGTGTGCGCGATCGCACCGTTCTTGCAGTGCGCGTAGGCGGTGATCCAGCGGCTTGCCTCGACGGCGAGCTTCGTCTCGGCGATCAGCTCGGTCTTCTCGCCGTCGCCGTTCGCGAACGCGATCACCTGTGAGTTGCTGACGACCTCGACACGCTCGAGGACGCCGATACTCGCATGGCAGCGAACCCGCGCGCGTATCGAGAGCCTGTCGCCTTTCTCGCGTCGGAGCTCCGCACCGGGGATCGCCCCGTCGACGGTGAGCTCGATCACCGGACCGTTGCTGACGAACGTTCGCCCCTTCCCGAGACCCTCGTACCACTGGTCGAGATCGAGCTTCTTGCCCGTCTGCACGTAGGTGCGGCACTCGCCGATCGTCGATCCCCACGGCACGTCGCTTCCCGCGGCGGCGGCGAGGTGGAAGCCGAGGTCCAGATAGTCGTGGTAGTCTTCGCGGTTGAGTCTGTTGAACTGCAGCAGCTCGACGAAGTCGAGCTCTCGGGTGGTGACGTACCACGGGAAGCCGCGTGGCAGGTCGCAGCCATTCCAGGAGAAGTGCGCGAATCCGACGAGCGCGCCTTCCTGTGCGTGGATTCTCCGGAACGCGAGGTCGTAGAAGTCGTACGTCGGCAGGTCACGGGCGAGAGCCTTCAGATTGAGGCCGATGATGTGACCGAAGGTGCTGCGCGGCTCCTCCTGTCCCGAGACGATCCAGTAGTCGCCGCGGTGCACGCGCGACTCCTTGCCGAATCGCTGCTGCTTGAAGTCGGTGCCTCCGTGGTGGCCCATCTCGAGAACGTTGACGACGTGGAGGTCCTCGGCTTCGGCGTACTTCAGCAGGAACTCGCGGTGCGCGGCCTCCAGCGTCGGGTGGTGGACGTGCACGTCGCCGGAGTACCAGCCCGCTGCCGGCAGATCGATCCAGCGCTCGAGCTCGATGGTGTGAGAGTCATCGCGCGCGTCTTCGACGCCAAACTCCTCGAAGATCGGAATGAACTCCATGCCTCGCGACACGGCGATGCGATAGCGCCCCGCCTCGAGGTCGATCGAGAACTCGGCCGGTGTCTGGAACATCACCGGCTCCTTCCACCACGGGATCGACGGTCGCAGTCCGTAGACGTAGCTGCGGTCGTTGTTGTCGCCCTTGCCCGTCGTCTTGCGCACCGGCCCGATCTGACCCGCAGCGGTGGGGTCGCGCGAGATGCCGCTGTAGAACTCGCGTGTGTCGCCGACTCGTCGCGAGACGCGGCCGTCGGGTGGCAACCGGACACTGTCATCATCCAGGTCGCGAATACAGACCATCGCGGTCGTCGGCTACCCGCCTGCCGCGTGCACGATGCGGATCGCCATACAGGCAGTCGGGGCCGGCTTGACCGCCTCGACGGGACGCGTCGCCGGGTCGGGGCCGAGGACGAGAGCCGCCACGAGGGCGAGGCCAGCGAGGAGTACGCCGGAAAGAGTGTGCGACATTACTCTGCCCCCTTACACTCGAGGATTGACCGGGCGGTCGAAGCGGCGCCCGACTCTTGCAGACGACATCGTACCCCTGTGCAGCAGCGCGCAAGAAGAACATCCGCCAGTTGATGCGAGGTTTCACGAATCGCATGTCCTCGAGGCTCTTCGTCACCGGGCTGTGTCTGGGGCTCGGCCTTGCGGCCGGTCGCCCAGGGGCGCAGCCGGTTGTCATCAACGAGATTCACTACGCCCCGGCGGAGCGGACGGCTCCACGGGAGTTCGTCGAGCTGCTCAACAGCGGCGACGTTGCGGTCGATCTGTCGGGGTGGTTCTTTTCCGACGGTATCGACTACACCTTCGGGCAGGGTGTCGTGCTCGGTCCTCGGGAGTACATTGTGGTGGCGCAGGATCCGGCCGCGCTGCAGTCCCATTTCGGCGACGTGCCGGTCGTCGGTCCGTTCGACGGGCGGCTCTCCAACGATGGGGAGCAGCTGCTGCTGCGGAACGCCGACGGCCACCGCGAGGACGAGGTCAGCTACGGACTCGGCTTTCCGTGGCCCATCGTCGGCGGCTCGGCGGGCCTCTCGATCGAGCTTATCGACACGGATCTGGACAACGATCTCGGTGGCAGCTGGCGCGCGTCGAGCCCGGGGCTGGACGACTCGGGCGACCTCGTGCGAGCCGGCGAGGTCTGGCGCTATCGACGGGGGATGTCGGAGGCGTCGAACCCGCGTGGCGCGTGGCGTCACGAGGACTTCGATGACGGCACGTGGGCCAGCGGTCGGATGCCGGTGGGCTACGGCGAGAGCATCGTCGCGACGGAGCTCGATGACATGCGGGGCGGATACACATCCGTTTTTCTGCGCAAGACCTTCCAGATCGACAGCCCGGACGAGGTCGGATCCTTGACTCTCGAGGTCGTTTACGACGACGGTTTCAGCGCCTGGATCAACGGCGTGCACGTCGCTCGCGGCAACCTGTCGACTGACGATCCGCTCCACGACGCGACGGCCAACAGCGCCATCGAGGACCTCGACTTCAATCCCTTTGCGCTGTCGGACCCCGGCGACTATCTCGTCGCCGGAACCAACGTGCTGGCGGTACAGCTCCACAACGCGTCGATCAGCGGAAGCTCGGACTGTTTCCTCGACGCTCGCCTTGTACGATCAGCGAACACCGCAGCCGGGCCGACGCCCGGCGTGGAGAACTCGGTCCGCAGCGTCGCGCGGCCGCCGGCGCTGCGTCAGGTCCGACACTCTCCAGAGCAGCCGGAGCAAGGGGTCTCGGTGCTGGTCACCGTCAAGGCGACGGACGCTGAAGGGGTGGATGGTGTCACGCTCGAGTACCAGATCGTCGAGCCCGGCCGCTACATCTCGTTGGAGGACCCGGAGTACCTCGAGGGATGGACGGCTCTCGAGATGAACGACGACGGCGCCGCGGGTGACGCGCTCGGGGGCGACGACACGTGGTCGGTGATCGTCCCTGGCAGCGTTCAGAGACATCGGCGTCTCGTCAGGTACCGCATGACCGCGTCCGACGGCGTGGGACATGCGGTGCAGGTGCCGTATCGCGACGATCCGCAGCCGAACTTCGCGTACTTCGTCTACAACGGCCCGCCCGGCTGGACGGGCCGTGAGCGGCCCGGCCGGCCGTGGGTCGAGTACGGCTCCGATTTGCTCCGCAGCCTGCCGACATACCACCTCCTGACGGTGCGGCAGGACCGTCTCAACGCGCTGCACGTTCCCCATCGATGGGGCAGCGGCGACCAGGAAGCGCCGACGTCGGGCTCCTACGGGGGCTCCGACTACCGGTGGAGTGGCGCTCTCGTCTACGACGGCGAGGTCTACGACCACATCCGCTACCGGGCTCGTGGCGGCGTCTGGCGCTACTCGATGGGCAAGAACATGTGGAAGTTCGACTTCAACCGTGGGCACGCCTTTCAGGCCCGCGACGATCACGGCAGGAACTATCGCACCCGGTGGGACAAGCTCAACTTCTCGGCCATCATCCAGCAGGGCAACTTCCGCCAGCGCGGCGAGCAGGGCCTCTTCGAGGGCGCGGGGTTCCGGCTCCACAACCTGGCCGGGAATGCGGCTCCGAAGACCCACTTCGTCCACTTTCGCCTCATCGAGGCCGACGACGAGGAGGGGCCGGACCGTTACAGCGGCGACTTCCAGGGGCTCTATCTGGCCATCGAGCAGATGGACGGGAGATTTCTCGACGAGCACGAGCTGCCGGACGGCAACCTCTACAAGATGGAAGGGGGCACCGGAGAGCTCAACAACCAGGGGCCGACTCAGCCGCCGAACAGGTCGGATCTCGACACCTTTCTGAACACCTACCGGAACACGTCGCCACCGGCCTCGTGGTGGCGGCAGAACCTCGACCTTCCGGAATACTACAGCTTCCGCGCCATCTCGATGGCGATTCACGACCATGACATGCACGCCGGCAAGAACTACTTTTACTACCACAATCCGCAGACGGGTCTGTGGTCAGTCTTGAACTGGGACCTCGACCTGACCTGGACGACGACGTACGGCGGCGGCGGTGGCCGGGGGCCGCTCAACGAGCACGTGCTCGACCGCTTTTCCGAGTTCCGGCTCGAGTACCGCAATCGTGTGCGGGAGCTACGGGACCTGCTGTTCAATCCCGAGCAGACCGGCATCCTCCTGGACGAGGTGGCCGGGGTCGTTCACACGCCCGGCCAGGCCTCCTTCGTCGACGCGGACCGCGCCATGTGGGACCGCAATCCCATTCTCGTCTCGAGCTTCATCAACCCGGGGAAGGCCGGCCATGGACGTTTCTACGAGTACGCGTCGTCTCGTGACTTCGCGGGGATGATCCGTCTGCTGAAGAGCTACGTGGGATCGCGTGGCTCGTGGATGGACACCAACCTCGCGAGTGACCAGTCCATTCCGCGTCGTCCGACGGTCACCTCGACTTCGCCGGCGGGCTTTCCCGTCGACGTCTTGACGTTCCGGTCCAGCAGCTTCTCCGATCCCCAGGGGACTGGCACCTTCGGCACCATGAAGTGGCGTGTGGCCCGGGTGACGCCACCGGGCGCGCCTCCCTTCGATCCCGGAAATCCGAAGCTCTACGAGGTCGACGCGGTCTGGGAGACCGAGGAGCTGACCGACTTCGAGCGCGACGTCCGCATTCCCTCCGGCGTTCTGGAGATCGGCGCACGCTATCGTGTCCGCGTGCGCATGAGGGACGACAGCGGAAGGTCGAGTCGCTGGTCACGCCCCGTCGAGTTCACCGTCGGAGAGCCGACAGGCCCTTTTCCACAGCAGGACGTGCTCCGCGTCACCGAGATCATGTACCACCCGCCGGCAGGTGCGGCGCTCGAGTTCATCGAGGTGACGAACATCGGTGCGGAGACCGTCGATCTGGGTCTCGTCGCGTTCACCGGTGGCATCGAGTTCAGCTTCCAGAGCGGCGATGTCAGCGATCTCGCCCCGGGCGAGTACGTCGTCGTCGTGAGCGATCGCATCGACTTCGAGCTCTACCACGATACCCGTGAGGTGCTCGTCGCCGGCGAGTACTCCGGTCGCCTGTCCAATGGCGGCGAGCAAGTCGTTCTCACGGTCGGGGCGAACTCGACGATTCTCGACTTCAGCTACGACGACGGATGGTACCCCTTGACGGACGGTGGTGGCCACTCGCTCCAGATCGTCGACGCGTACGACGATCCGGCGACCTGGAGCACGCCGCTGAACTGGACCCGGAGCGCCGTTCCGGGCGGCTCTCCCGGGCGCGGTGACGGTGGCGGACCTCTCGGTGGTCGGCAGCTCCCGGGAGACGGCAACCAGGACGGCGTGATCGACGTGTCGGATCCGGTGTCGCTCCTGCGCCGCCTCTTCCTCGCGGGTCGATCGCCGCTTCCGTGCGACGGTGAGGGTCTCGAGGACGGCGGCAACCTCCTCGTCTTCGACGCGAACGGCGGTGGTACCGTCGGCGTCGACGACCCGGTCTTCCTGCTCGCGTACCTCTTTCAGGACGGGCCGCCGCCGGCGGGTGGCGTTCGCTGCGTTCGGGTCGACGGTTGCCCGAGCGCTTGCGGGCTCTGACGCGGAACGACGGGGACACGCCGTCAGGGGACACGCCGTCAGGGGAGATAGCGTGCGGGGACACCGTTCCGGATCGGCGCACTGGAGGTGAGGGCTCTTCCGGAGCCCCTTCCGGGCGTCAAACAGGTGGCCGATAAGCGGTCGAGCGTCCGCTAAGATCGCCGGGTTTGCCGCGATGCAGAGCCAATCGTAGGCTTGTTCGTCTTCACGAGAAAGAGCGAGACGATCGAAGGCTCGAAGGAGAGGGGATGAGCGGACCTGCATTCGAATCGGGGCGGCGCTCTCGATACATGCGCGGCGGGGGTTGCTCGTGCGTCCGGTCGGCGATCCTCGTTGTCGCCGCGCTGCCTGCGCTCGATGCCGAGAGCGAGAAGGACAAGTGGAAGTGGGGCGTCGAGCTCGAGGCCACCTCGCGCTACGACAGCAACGTCTTCCGTTTCTCGGACGATCAGATCGACCGCTTCGAGGAAGGGCGATCCTCGGACAAGACGAGCGGCCGTTTCGATGACATCCACGAGGTCGACGACTTCGTCCTGACGCCCCGCTTCGAGTTCGTCGTCAAGGGGGACGGTCTGTACGGGAAGAAGCTCGAGGCGCGGGCCGAGGGGAAGGTCGACTGCTTCACGATGAACACCGCGAGGACCCACCCGTCTTTCGCATTCGAGGTGTCGCAGTCACTGGGCGGCGGCGAGTCCGTGGAGCTTGATCTGCGCTACTCACTCGGCCGCTTCTCCCGCAACTACCTGTCGGATGCGACGGACCTGAGCGGCAGCGTTTCGGCATCGGAGCGGGTGTACTCTGCCGGCATCTTCGACTCGGGCGCGGCCCGGCTGAAGTACAGTCGGCGGCTCTGGAAGCGCAGCAAGAAGCGAACGACCTTCCTGGACCGCCTCGGCCTGCGCGAGATCGAAGGCGCCGCCCGGATCGGCTACGGAATGCGTGACTACGAGGGGCCGTTCCCGAACCGTGATCGTGACCAGCTGACGGTCGGGCTCGATCTGGACATGCAGATTGCCAAGCGCTGGCGTCTCGAGCTCGGCTATCGTTTCCGGTACATCGCCACGCCGGGTGGCCGTGAGGTCATGATCCGTGACGAGGCCGACTTCGGCGTCGACTTCAACGCCGATCTCGACATCACCGACGAGAGTCTGCGGACCGTTCAGCGAGCCGACCGCTCGCGTCTCGATCACGGCGTGGGGTTCGAGATCGGCTGGGAGATCTCGAAGCGGTGGGAGACGTGGATCGGCTACGAGATCACGCTGCAGCACTATCTTTCCGACGAGCGATTCGATCTCAGCTACCGGGACAGAGAGGATCTCAGGCGAGCTCTCTACGCCGGCGTCGAGTGGGAGTTCTCCAAGAGCTGGTCGGCTCGGATGGAAGGCGAGTGGACTTCCGAGAGGAGTGAACGTCTGTCGTCGGGTGATGAGGACGAGGAGACCGAATACGAGGGGTACATCGTCTACATGTCCCTGGCCATGCGATTCTGACGGGCCACCCCACCCCGGAGCTTCGGTCACGGCGCGGCGGCGGGTGACGTACCCGGGGGCGTGTCGACTCGTCTTCGGCAGCGTTCGGAGATCCGTTCACGCGGGAGTCCGCCGAGCGAGCTTCGGGCCTTCGGGTGTCCCGTTACCCTCGCGCGCCGGATGGACGGGCTGTCCCCGGTGGCGCGCGTTCGCGATCGCATCATGACAAGGCTTCTCGGCGCACGTGCGACGGTGCCGTTTCACGAGCGAGGAGGACTGGAGTGACCATGCAAGCCGTGATTCTTGCCGCCGGGCGTGGGAGCCGGTTGGGGACTCGGAGCGACGAGACGCCGAAGTGCCTTCTCGAGGTCGGGCGTCGTCGCCTCATCGAGCATCAGCTCGAGATGCTGTCCGAGGCCGGTGTCGGTCCGGTCGCGATGGTGCTCGGGTACTGCGCGGCCGAGATCCGGGAGGTGGTCGGAATCCAGGCGGAGTACATCGAGAACCCGTCCTGGGATACCACGAACAGCCTCTACTCGTTCTGGCTCGCGCGCGAGTGGGTGAAGGGGCCGGTCCTGGTCCTCAACAGCGACCTCCTCCTGCACCCGGAGATCCTGGCGCGAGTTGTCGAATCGGAGGGTGACTGTATCGCGTACGACTCGGGCTCCGGCCACGGCGGCGAGCACATGAAGGTGCGTGTTGTCGACGGCCGTCTGGAGGAGATGAGCAAGACCTTGGCGGCCGAGGAGGTCTCCGGTGAGAACATCGGCGTCCTGCGCTTCGAGGAGGACACCGCGCGTCGGCTTTTCGAGATGGCGGAGAGCCTCATCGAGGACGGCGGCGCCACGAGCTGGCTCGGGTCGGCGGTGCGAGTGCTCGCGAAGGAGCGGGTCATCCACGCGGTCGACGCCGCCGGCTTGCCGTGGGGCGAGATCGATTTCTCCTTCGACCTCGTCCGGGTGCGTCGCGAGGTGTGGCCGGCGATCCGTCGCGACACGGCGAGGTCGCCCGCCTTTCGCGGACTGCGGCGGGCGGCGTCGGCGGTCGTGGTCGTCCTGCTGCTCGCCGTTCTGGCGGTCAGCTCGTGGACAAGACCCGCGGAGTCCACGTGGGACGTCGTCTTCCTGGACCGCGACGAACGAGTGGAGATCCGCTCGGGGGAGCAGAGCCGGAAGTGGTCGAGACTGAATCGCAGCAAGGGCGCCGAGTTCCGCGTGGCAGGGCCGACGGAGCTTCGAGTCGACTCTCGCCTGCTGCTCGACGCCGACGTCGAGTCCGCGTTCTACGTACTCGAGGTGCTGATGGACGGCGAGAGGGTCGACTGGTTCAAGGTCGAAGGCAGGAAGTCGGGTACCTGGACGCACGAGGAGTGGACCGTCAGCAAGCGGCGGCGAATCGACGTCGAGATCCCCGAGGGTCAGCACCTTGTTCGGGTCCGTCTGGTCGCCGCCGAGAGCGGCAGCTGCCTGCTCCGCATCACTCGCAAGGACGCCGCGATCGCCGCGGACTGACCCGGCCGTCGGCAGGTCGCGCGCCCTCGTCTCGCCTTCGTGGGTCGACGGCCTGTCCGGGTCTGAACCAGCGGTCGCGTGTGCCGCGCCGGCGCTCTCCTGGGGACCGGCCGTGGCTCCGGCGGACGCGCCGCCGACGCATCTTCGTGGCTGATCGGCAGGAGTCCGCCGCGTCCCTCATTTGCTGGCCCTGGCCGGGTTCCGGCGATATTCTGGGTACGGTCTCACGGAAGCACGGAGGTGTCTTGTTGCGCTGTTCGAGCCTCGTCCTCGCGGGAGCCGTCCTGCTGTCGGAGGGTGTCGGAAGGGCCGGTGACGGGCCGGTCTTCTCGTTCGACGTGACTCCGAGACCGGAGAGAGTCGAGGTCGCGCCGGGAGCGGCGTTCACTCTCGACTCCGAGGTCACGCTGCGAACCACGGAGAACCCTTCGGATACCGGCGCGCAGGGATGGACCTTCAGCCTGGTCTCCGATGGCATCACGGTCGTCGACGTGAGCACCGCCGGAACTCTTGCAGCGAGCATCCACGACGACCCTCCGGGCCTGATGGATACCGGTTTCGTTGTCGTCGAGGTCGGGACTCGTGGGATCGGTGAGTGCGTCGATCGCATCAGCGCGCTCTCCTCCATCGTCCTGTCCTTCGTCCGCGTCGTCACGCTGCCCGCTGACGGCGTCGCGGAGGTTGCCCGGGTCACCTTCGCGGGTGTCGGGCCGGCCGAAGCGGGTGACGCGCTCCCCGCGAGCGTCTTCTTCCTCGATGGCTGCGAGGGCGAAGGCTGACCGCAGTACAACCAGGTCTCCTGGAGGGGGACCACTCGATCCGCCACGCTCGGAAGGCACGACTTCGACGTCGTGGCCGTCGGTGGCCTCTTCCGCCGTGGTGACCCGAACGACGACGGCCGCCTCGACATCTCGGATCCCGTCATGATCCTCGGTTGCAAGTTCCTGGGCGAGGAGTGTCCGACCTGTCGCGATTCCGGCGACGCGAACGACGATGGCAATCTCGACATCAGCGACGCCGTGATGCTGCTGCAGCACCTCTTCCTCGCTCCCCGGCCTCCCGGGCCGCCCGGCCCCTTTCGTTGCGGTCCGGACCCGACCGAGGACTCGATTCCCCCCTGCGACTACACGAGCTGCTGACGTGGAACGTCGTGGGCACGCGGGAGAGAACGCCCGCCTCCGCGGTAGCGGGGCGCGACGACAGCGTGAAGAGGCGAGTGTCGTGTCGGGGCGTGCTCTGCGAGAGTCCGGAGCCGGCGATCCGGTCGGTCTGCCGGAGCCGTCCTCGTGGCTCGTCGAGAACGCGCACCTCCTTCCGCGCCGCGGACGGGCTCTGGACGTCGCCTGTGGCCGGGGGCGTCACGCTCTGCGCCTCGCGGCGGTCGGACTCGACGTGCTCGCCGTCGATCGCGACCGAGCGGCGCTCGAGTGGCTCGAACGAGCGGCGCAGGGGCTCGGATACCGGGTGCGGACCGAGTGCCTCGATCTCGAGACGGGGCCCTTTCCGCGCGGCCGCGAGCGCTGTGATCTCGGCCGTGAGCTCCATGACGTCGTCGTCGTCGTCCACTACCTCCACCGGCCTCTCTTTCCCGCGTTGATGGAGTGTCTGCGCCCGGGAGGCCTGCTTCTCTACGAGACGTTCACGGTCGAGCAGGGCGAGCGTGGCAGGCCGTCGAACCCGGACTTCCTGCTCGAGCCGGGCGAGCTGCCGCGGAGAGTCGAGCCCCTGGAGATCCTCGCGCAGCGCGAGGGCGAGTTCGACGGGCGTCACGTCGCGAGCGTCGCGGCGCGCAAGCACGGCTGAGCGTCGAAGGACGTTCAGCTCGCCTGGCCACCCCGTTCCGGGTGTACGCACGGGTCTGCTGGACACGGGTCTCGGAGTGTGGTCCCATCGATCGTGTTGTGACCGGCTCGTTCCGACTCCGATAAGCAGGCCCGCCGATGGTCCGCAAGGCTCCCGTTCAGACCGCTCTCGTCGCCGTGCTCCTCGCCGCGTCGCCCGCGTTCGCACAGGACGCTGCCGGTGCTCCTGCGAAGATCGACCTCTCCAGGCTTCCGAAGGCAGCGGAGCGCGAGGTCGACTTCACGAGCGACGTGCGCCCGATCCTCGGGAGCAGGTGTCTTCGCTGCCATTCGGCGAAGAAGGCGAAGGGCGGGCTGCGCCTCCATGCCGAGGCGGCGGCGCGCGCCGGAGGCGACTCGGGCCCGGTGATCCTGCCGGGGGATGGCGCGGGAAGTCGTCTGGTCCACCTCGTCTCGGGGCTCGACGAGCTGGTGATGCCGCCGGGCAAATCGAAGCGGCTGAGCGCCGACGAGGTTGCGGTGCTGATCGCGTGGATCGACCAGGGCGCCCGTTGGGGCCGGGCTGCGGCGGGTGACGCGGCCGCGAGCGGCTCCGAGCACTGGTCCTTCGTGCCGGTCGCTCGTCCTGAGCCCCCGGCGGTGAAGGAGACCGGCCGGCTCCGGAACCCCATCGATCGCTTCGTGCTGGCGAGGCTCGAGAAGGAGGGTCTTCGCCCGGGTCCCGAAGCCGACCGTGCCACCCTGCTGCGGCGCCTCAGCCTCGACCTCCTCGGCCTCCTGCCGGCCCCCGATGAGGTGACGAGCTTTGTCCGTGACGAGCGCCCGGACGCGTACGAGCGGCTCGTGCGTCGGCTGCTCGACTCGCCACACTTCGGCGAGCGCTGGGGAAGGCACTGGCTCGATCTCGCGCGCTACGCCGACAGCGACGGCTACGAGAAGGACAACCAGCGCCCGTGGGCGTGGCGGTATCGCGACTGGGTGATCGATGCGATCAACCGCGACCTGCCGTTCGATCAGTTCACGCGCGAGCAGCTGGCCGGGGACCTGCTTCCGGACGCGACGCTCGAGCAGCGTGTCGCGACCGGCTTCCACCGCAACACGCTGACCAACACCGAGGGCGGCACCGATCAGGAGGAGTTCCGCGTCAAGGCGACCGTCGATCGCGTCAACACGACCGGCAGCGTCTGGCTCGGGCTCACGGTCGGCTGCGGCCAGTGTCACTCTCACAAGTACGATCCGCTCACGCAGCGTGAGTACTACGGGCTCTTCGCGTTCTTCAACAACGCCGACGAGAGGAATGGCGCCGCCCCGACACCGCGCGAGGTCGAGGATCTCGAGAGGCGTCGCCGGGAGTTCGACGGGAAGAAGCGTGAGCTCGAGACGTCACTCGCCGTCTACGAGAAGACACGTGCGACCGACCTTGCCGGCTGGCTCGACCAGGCCCGCGAGGTTTCCGGCTGGAAGACGCTCGAGATTCTCGGCGCGAAGTCCTCCGGCGGCGCCAGGCTCGATGCGCGGGACGATGGCTCGGTCGTCGTTTCCGGCGTCAGCCCGGACACCGACGTGTACACGGTCCGCGCGTCGACGACGGAGCATGCGGTGACCGGGATACGACTGGAGGTGCTCACGGAAGACAGCCTGCCGAGGAAGGGACCGGGACGCGCCGACAACGGCAACTTCGTCCTCTCGGAGATCGAGGTGCGCGTCTGGAAGGCGGGCGACGCGAGGGCCGGCGACGGCGACGGTGGGCGCGTCGTCAGAATCCGGCGCGCCGGCACCGACCACGCGCAGAAGGGCTTCGCGGTCGAGAGCGCGATCGACGGCAAGCTCGAGGGGGGCTGGGCGATCGCCGCCGGCGACGGGGCAGGCAATCGCCGTCGGGTCGCGACCTTCGAGCTCGAGGAGCCGGTCGGCTTTGCCGAGGGCACGGTGTTCGAGGTCACGATGCGTCAGAATCACGGCGGGCGTCATACCATCGGACGCTTCCGCCTCGGCGCGACGACGATGGACGCGGCCCTGATCCACAGCCCGCAGAGGACGCTCGAGCTCCTCGCCAGGCCGGCCGCGGAGCGGTCCGACGCTGACGGCAAGGCCCTTGCGCGAATCTACTTCTCGGCAGATGTCGACTGGAAGAAGGCGCGCGAAAAGCTGACGGAGCTCGAGAAACAGGCGCCGAAGACATCCGGAACGCAGGCGCGGATGCTGGTCGAGCGACGTGGCAGTCGACGCAAGACACACGTTCTGATTCGCGGTGACTTCCTTCGCAAGGGGGCGGAGGTCGAGGCGACCGCTCCGGCAGTCCTCCATCCCCACCGCAAGCGAGGGGAGCACGCGGATCGTCTCGATCTCGCCGAGTGGATCATCGACTCCCGGAATCCGTTGACCGCTCGTGTCGTCGTCAACCGGTGGTGGCAGCATCTCTTCGGACGCGGCATCGTCCCGAGCGTCGATGACTTCGGAGTACGCGGCGAGCTACCGACGCACCCCGCGCTTCTCGACTGGCTCGCCTCCGAGCTTCTCGAACTCGAGTGGAGCCGCAAGAAGATGATCGAGCTGATCGTCACATCGCGGACCTATCGACAGTCGTCTGCGACACGCGCGGACATCGCGGAGAGGGACACGCAGAACGAGCTGCTCGCCCGTCAGAACCGGTATCGTGTCGAGGCGGAGATCGTGCGCGATATCTCCCTCGGTGTCGGCGGTCTGCTCTCCGAGAGGATCGGCGGGCCGAGCGTTCGCCCCCGGTTGCCGTCTGGCGTCAAGGAGCTCGGCTACGCGAACAGCATCAAGTGGTCCGAGAGCAAGGGAGAGGATCGTCTGCGTCGCGGCATGTACATCTTCTTCCAGCGTACGGTGCCGTATCCGATGCTGATCGCGTTCGACACTCCGGACTCGAACGTCACCTGCCTCGAGCGCTCGAGGTCGAACACGCCGATCCAGGCCCTGACGCTGCTGAACGACCCGGTTTTCTTCGAGTGCGCGCAGGCTCTCGGCGCCCGGGTGCTTCGTGATCTGCCGGTGTCGTCGACCGAGGATCGAGTCCGCCACGCGTTTCGCCTCACCGTTGCCCGCACTCCCGGTTCGGGTGAGATCGCTCGCGTTGTCACCCTCTTCGACGAGCTGCGCGCGCTCTGCGAGGCGGACCCGGGGGCGGCGAGGTCGATCATCGGCGAGCAACGTGTCGACGGCGTCGCCGTCGAGGATCTCGCGGCGTGGGTGACCATCGGACGCGTCCTGATGAACCTCGACGAGTTCGTCTCGCGCGGATAACGGCCCTTGATGAAGCGAGGCCAGCGGTCGTAGGATGGCCTTGTAATCCGGGTGGCGAGGAAGGACCGATCGACACATGAGCTGGTCGACCGTTTCCCGTCGTCATGCAAGAACCGGACGAGGGGGCTCCTCTTCGGGGGATCGTTTCGCAGGGCGCCGCCCTTGCAGCGAAAATATCGGGCCCGGGATGACATCGCTGATCGACGTCGTCTTTCTCCTGCTCGTCTTCTTTCTGTTCACGAGTCGCTTCATCGGGGTCGAGGAGTTTCTCCCTTCCCGGCTTCCGAGAAATCGCGGTCTCGAGACGTTTCCGCGGACGGTGAAGGCGGAGGTCGTCGTCGATCTCGGCTGGAAGGATGGAAGGGCGGGCGCGACCGCGTTCACCACCGGACCCTTCGCGGGCACCGACGACAGCTTCTTCGCGTTCGGACAGGTGGACGATCCTCGGGTCGGCTACATCGCGCCACGCTTCGACGAGGTCGAGGGCTATCTGGCGCAGCGCTGGCGACGGTACGGTCCGCAGACTCCGGTGACGGTTCGCTTCGACGACGGATTGCCGTGGCAGATGGTCGTCGACGTGATCGATGTCTGCGAGCGCGTCGGCCTTCACGACGTGACCGTCGGTGCCGAGGAGATCGATCCTTGAGGTGGCCGTGACGACGCTCTGCGGGAGCGTCGGGATTCGTCTCACCGATGCGGACGACGCGGGTGTACAATGCCGCGATCCGCGTTTTCATGACTTGTTGAGGTGAGCGGAGGACGCTCACCGTCCGGGTCGCCCTGTCGGCGCCAGGGGGTCTCTTCGACGGGCCCCGCTCATCGGCGGCGGGGACGCCGGTGAGCAGCGACGGATGACGTGATCCGGAGGCACACGCATGACCCGGACCCTGCACATCGCTTTCGTCTCGGCGAGCCTTCTGTCGTCGATTCCGGCAGTCGCCCAGAATAACGGTGCGGGGCCCGCGAAGCAGGACGGCGAGTTCGCTGTCCTCAGACGCGAGTACCAGCAGGTTCGCAGGCGACTCGGGGGCGGCAAGAAGGGCGCCAGGCAAGGGAAGGGCAAGAGGCGTCAGAGCCAGCGGATCACGGCGCTCGTTGCGGAGGCGACGCCGGTCATCGAGAAGATCGCGGAGCTCGACAAGCCTGTCGCGCTGACCTTTCTTGCCAGTGAGCTCGTCGAGGCTCCCGTCGCGTTGCGGCCGGCCCTCGCTCGTGGGATCGTCGAGTTCAACAGCGAGCGTGGTCCCGAGCTGCTCTTCGAGGGCTTCGCCATGCAGCCCGTGGTGACCCGCGTCGCCATCCTGGCGGCCGCGACGGGAGCGACGAACCGACGACCGTACGCGGAGCGCGCTCATGCCCTCGTGGCGACGGTGACGTCGGCCGCCGGCAAGCTGGAGCTGGCGTCGCTGCTCGGCAGCCTGTCGGGTCTGGGGGTGGCCCGGACGCTTGTCGAGCTCGCGAAGAATCCGGATGAGGACGAGGCCGAGGCTGTCGATGAGAAGCTCGGCGATCAGGTCGCCGCCTCGCTCCTCGCGATGCGCCAGGAGAAGGACGTGGTCGACTGGCTCGGTGGGGGTGCATTCCGGGGCCGGGAGCTCTCCTCGACCGAGGTCTACGTCTGGTTGACGCTGGTCGGGGGGCTCGATCTCTCGAACGCGCGCCGGCGCGTCGTCAAGCTCACCGGCCATCGGATCGAGCCGCTCGCCATCGCTGCCGCCGCCGCGCGCGTGCCGCGAGCCGGGAAGTCCGGTCACCGGGAGCTGGCGAAGCTGCTTCGCGCCCGCAAGGGCGACGAGCTGGTCTCGTACCGTATGCGGGTTCTCGACGCTCTGGGTCGAGCCGGGAGCGATAGCGCTGTCGCCGTGCTCCTGAAGCTGACGAGGGTCAAGGACGAAGGTCTGCGCGCGGTCGTCATGGGAAGTCTCGGCTTCGCCCGGAACCGGCCCGCTGCGATCGCCGGCGTCGCTGCCGGCCTCGCGGACCGTCACCCCTATGTGCGAGCGGCAGCGTTGCGGGCGCTCGAGCGGCTCGTTCGATCGGGCGCTCGCGACAGGTCGATGATCGGTGGGCTCATCGAGCACATCGCTCGCGAGACGCAGTATCGTCTGCGGGTCGGGTCGCTCGAGCTGCTCGTCGAGCTTTCCGGTCAGAACATGGGCTTCGAGGTGACCGACTGGCGCAAGTGGTGGAACCACGAGCGGGAGGGTTTCGACTTTCTCGCTGTCGGCGAGCGCAAGCACACCTTCGTCACGACGCGCGACCTCTCCTATTTCGGGATCGAGATCGCGTCGAAGCGTATCGCGTTCCTCCTGGACGTGTCGAACAGCATGTTGTCGCCCGCTCGTGGCAAGAAGGCGCGCGAGCAGAAGCTGAGCAAGCTCGACGTGATGAAGCGGGAGCTTGCCGGTGTCGTCGAGAAGCTTCCGGCCGACGCGGCGATCAACATCCTGATCTTCGACAAGCGTATCCGCTTCTGGGAGAAGCAGCTCGCGCGATTGACACCTTCGACGCGCAAGAAGGCGCTGGGCTATGTCGAGGGGCTGACGACCGGCGGCGGCACGAACATCTACGACACGATCGAGCTGGCGTTTCGCGACTCCCTCGTCGACACGATCTACCTGTTGACCGACGGCCAGGCGACGACGGGGCGCTTCAAGGACGGCCCGGGTATGGTGAGAGGCCTGCGTGAGCTGAATCGAGGGCGTGGTATCACGCTGCACTCGATCGCTTTCGGCCGGGAGTGCGAGTGGATGCGTGAGGCGGCGGCGGACAACGGGGGGCAGTACAGGTACGTCGCCGAGTAGGCGGTGCAGCCGGGTGCAGCGATCGCGGCGCGGGTGAGCCCTCGGAGGTTCGGGATCCGAGGAGGTTTCCGGCGCTCCCCGCGGCGACTATAATCGTCAACCGGTGAACCGGAAGGAGGGTCTCGATGCATCGGACCGGACGAACGGGTGCGGGCGTGCTCGGCGTCGCCATCATCTGTGCGCTCTTCACATCCGCGCGGTTGGCAGCGCAGGTGCGGATTTCGGAGATCCTGTACGACCCGATTCAGGGCGGAAGCTTCGAGTTCGTCGAGCTCCACAACCCCGGCGACGAGCCCGTGGGGCTCGGGGGCTGGCGCTTCACCGATGGCATCCGGCTCGTCCTTCCCGACGGCGCGATGATCGAGCCCGGCGGCTTCCTCGTCGTCGCGGCGGATCCCGAGGCGCTGCTCGGAGCCTACGAGGGGCTCGCGGCGGAGCGGGTCGTCGGGCCGTACGACGGCAATCTCGCCAACGACGGCGAGCGGCTGACGATCGTGGACGGATCGGGCGCTGACGTCGAGAGTTTCACGTGGGATGACGACTCGCCGTGGGACTTCCTCCCCGATCTTTACGGCGCCTCGCTCGAGCGGCTCTGCTACAGCGAGGACGCCGCGCTGCCGCAGAACTGGCGCTCGGGTCACACGCCGCGCTCCGAGGACGACTTCGCCGGCTCGCCGGGAGCGGCGAACGATGTGTCGATCTGTCCTCCGGTGTTTCCCGCACGGCCGGCGGTGAAGCTGTCGGAGATCCTCTACCACGCCGTGCTCGAGGAGTCACTCGTCGAGACCCACGAGTTCGTCGAGATCCACAACAGTGGCGACACTGCGGTCCCGCTCGCCGGCTGGCGACTGGCCGGCGGCATCGACTTCGAGTTTCCCGAGGGCGCGACGATCGAGGCCGGAGCCTTCGAGGTCATCGCGAAGAGTCCGGACCGCCTCGCGGAGGTGGAAGGCTACGGTCTCGAGCGGGAGAGACTCTTCGGGCCGTACGAGCGCGAGCTGGATAACGGTGGCGAGAAGGTGGCGATCATCGGCGCGGACGGTCAGGGCATCGAGTCGGTCACGTACGACGACAGCTTTCCCTGGCCGCTGGCGGCCGACGCGCTGGGTGCAGGTGTCAACTGGCTCGACGAGGCCGTCCTGCCCCTCGAGCAACACCGCCACATGGGGATCTCTCTCGAGCGTGTCAGCCATGAGAGCGCAGCCGGACTCGTCGAGAGCTGGGCCCCCTCGCCGCTGGACGGCGCGACACCGGGTCAGGCGAACGTGTCGGCACGCGAGACGCCGCTTCCGGTCGTCGTCGACCTGCTGGCGATTCCGCGGGGTGCGACCTCGACCGATCAGCCGATCCGGGCCGATGAGGAGATCGTCGTCCAGGCGCGGTTCTCGCCCCGGGGTCCGGCCGCCGGAGTCAAGCTCGAGCTCTTCGTGGAGGACATCGTGCGCGATGACGAGGAGGTGACGGTTGTCGACATGTTCGACGACGGCGTCCAGGGTGGCGACGCCGTGCCCAACGACGGCGTCTACACGGCGGTGCTCGGGGGGCGTCCGGACAACACGATCGTGCGCTACCGCGTGCTCGCCGATCACGGCGACGGGCCGGTGCGAGCGACACCTCGACCGTCCGATCCGAAGAGCTGGCACGCCTTCTTCGTCAGCCCCGTCGTCGACACGCAGACGCGCATCTACCGGCTCTTCATCGCTCCGCGCCCGTGGTCGCGTCTGTGGTCGAACATCCAGGGCGGACGTGTGCGTGGCTGCGCGCCGAGCCCGACGTGGAACGAGCGCGAGTTCGCGATCTTCGTCCACGATGGCCAGGTCCACGACTGTCGCGTGCGCTATCAGGGCAGCCGCTGGAATCGTGGCAACGGTCGCGGCATCTCCCGGTGGACGGGGCTGCGCCCGTCGTCGGGTCCGCTGATGGCGCTCAGCTGGCGAATCTCGCTGCCTCGCTACGCCGGAGTCGATGGACGCGATGAGCTGACACTCAACAAGCTGACGCAGAGCTGTCCGGGCTTCAACTCCACCGTCGGCTACCGTCTCTTCGCCGAGGTGGGGCTGCCGTCGACGCGCACGCGCTACATACGTCTCCACATCAACGGCAACTACTACCACTACATGATCGAGTACGAGCGACCGGACGAGAACCTCATCCGTCGCTACAACCGCGAGAACGCCGACTGGCTTCCGGAAGGAAGGTCGGAGCCCATCGGCCACCTCTACAAGTCGGTCGGCTGCAACTGCGACGAGGGCCCTTACGGATGGGGTGACGCCCGGTTGCTTCGCGCTTCCTGCGGACACTCGGAGCTGACACGATACGCGACGACCTTTCCGCGCAAGACGCACGAGTGGGCGGATCACGTGGCCTTCAAGGATCTCATCGACGAGCTCCACCGCAGCTGGAACAACGGCCGGGGCACCGTCGAGGCGCAACGCTCCTACTTCGAGACCCATTTCGACGTCGGGTTGCTGACGGACTACATCGCCGTGATGAACTGGCAGGTGCCGTTTGACGACATGTTCCAGAATCACTTCTGGTATCAGCGCATCAGTGACGGCAAGTGGTGCCTCGCGCCCTGGGATCTCGACCGCAACTTTGGCGAGTGGCAGGGGGCCAACTCCTCGATCCTGATGGGCATGCGTGGTGACTCCAGCAACCGTTCGGGCTGGTGGCACGTGCTCAAGGACTCGTTCTTGCGGGCCTACCGGGAGGAGTACGTCGACCGTCTCTTCGAGCTCAACAACACGCTCCTTCTTCCGGAGAACATCGACCGCTACGTCGACGATGCCGCGGCGATGGCGAGTCCTGCGGACGCGGCGGGGGCACCCGCGGGAGTCGCGTGCAACTTCACGTCGCGAGTCAGCTCGTTCAAGTCCTTCGCGCGGCAGCGACACACGGTGGTCAACCGCTTGATCGCCAACGTCGACGTCGACGCGGGGGCGGATCAGACGGTGTTCGTCGGCTCCACTGTTCAGTTCGACGGATCCGGGTCGTCGCCGGAGCCTTCCGAGGAGATCTCGTACGTCTGGAGCGGCGGAATGACCGGCGCAACACCGACCATCGTCTTCGAGGAGGCGGGTGTCTACGAGGTGTTTCTCTCCGTGACCGTACGCGGCATCGAGTTCTCGGACTCGGTCGTCATCACCGTGCTGTCGCTTCCGGAGCAGGTCTTTCTCGAACGCGATGGGGTCGTCGTCATGGAAGCCGAGAGCTTCTGGACCAATCAGCGCTACGAGAGCGAGGACACTTACTGGGAGGAGCGAATCGAGCGCGACGGCTACTCGGGAAGCGGCTACATGGAGGCCGTCGAGCTCACCCGCGACACGTTCCTGACCCGCTACGGCGGTGTCTCGCCGGAGCTCCGCTACGCGGTTCGCTTCCAGACGCCCGGAGAGTACCGTCTGTGGCTTCGTGGGTACTCCTCGAGCACGTCGGCGGACAGCGTTCACGTCAACCTCGGAGGTGCTGTCCGGGGCGGTCGGGACGCCCAGGAGTTCGTCGTTGACGAGACGCAGTTCCTCTGGAGCGGCAACAACCGCCGTGACGATCCGCAGCTGATGACGATCCCCGCTCCAGGGCTCTATTTCCTGTCGATGTGGATTCGCGAGAGTGCCCAGATCGTCGACAAGCTGATCCTGACGCAGGACATGGAGCTCACACCCGAGGGGATCGGGCCCGCAGAGAGCGAGCGGGAAGGGACTGGAGGTGGTGGAGAGTTCATCCGCGCCGACGCGAACGACAACGGCCGCGTGGAGATCTCGGACGCGGTCGCGACGCTGCTGCATCTGTTCGCCGGTGAGGCGCACATCGCGTGTGTCGATCACGCCGACTTCGACGACAGCGGGAGTCTCAATCTGAATGACGCGATCGGCACGCTGAACTTCCTCTTCCGGCGCGGGCCACCGCCTGCATTGCCGTTTCCGGAGGCCGGCCTCGACCGGACGGAAGATCCCTTCGACTGCGGTGACGCGTGATGCCTTCGTGACCCGCCGGGGTTCTGGCTCGCGTGGTCGTCCTCGCTCAGGCTTGACCTTCCACTCGTGATGTCTTGCCGACCACTCCGTGCCGCTTGCCCACCCGCGTGAACGCGTCGACCGCGCGATCGATGTGCCGGGGCTCGTGGGCGGCGGAAAGCTGCACGCGGATCCGCGCCTGCCCCTTCGGCACGACGGGATAGAAGAAGCCGATGACGTAGATGCCCTCGGTGAAGAGATCGCGCGCCATGTTCTGCGCGAGCTTCGCGTCGTGGAGCATGATCGGCACGATCGGGTGCTCGCCGGGGCGGATATCGAACCCTGCGTCGGTCATCGCGTCACGGAAGTGTCGGGTGTTCGCCTCCAGCCGGTCCCGCAGGGCTGTGGTGCTCGACAGAAGATCGAGCACGGCGATCGATGCGCGCGTGATCGCCGGAGCGAGGGTGTTGCTGAAGAGGTACGGGCGCGAGCGCTGGCGGAGCATCTCGATGATCTCGCGCCGTCCGGACGTGAACCCTCCAGACGCCCCGCCGAGAGCCTTGCCGAAGGTCCCGGTGATGATGTCCACGCGCCCCATGACTCCGCGATGCTCGTGAGTGCCGCGTCCGGTCTTGCCGAGGAAGCCGGTGGCGTGGCAGTCGTCGATCATGACGAGAGCATCGTGGCGGTCGGCGAGGTCGCTGATCTCGTCGAGCCGCGCGATGTCGCCATCCATGCTGAACACGCCGTCGGTGACGATCATCCGGTGGCGTGCCGATCGATGCTCCAGGAGCGCGCGTTCGAGGTCCCCCATGTCGGCGTGCCGGAAGATCGCACGACCGGCCATCGTCAGCCGGATTCCGTCG
>CAYMLL010000006.1:0-55080 GCA_964390645.1 uncultured Planctomycetia bacterium
GGTGGGCACCTTCCGCTTCAAGGACCTCGGCAGCCGCAACGGCACCTTCATCAACGAGCTGAGGACGAACTCCGGCCCGATCGAGGACGGTGACGAGCTTCGCATCGGCAACTTCTCGATCGTCTTCTACCGCAACGCGGCGCCGGCCGGCGCCGGCGCCACGGCGACTCTCGCCGAGACCTCGAGCACGGTGGCGGCGCTGAGCACGCCGCAATGGGAGTCCGCGGACTGGGAAAGCGGCGCCGGCGAGGCGACCATCGTGATGCCCGCGGACGCGGTCCGCGACGAAATCCTCGACAGCGCCCCGACCCCCGCGGTCGAGACGCCGCCGGCCAAGACCGTTCCGGCCGCACCCTCACCGAAGACCGTGACACCCCGGAAGGGGACACCCCCGAAGGGGACACCGGTGAAGGAGACGCTGACATCCGCCGCCACGAACCCGTCGCGGACGAGGCGACCGAAGCCGGCTCGCCAGCGAACCCGTCCCCTCGACGACGATGAGCTCACGGACGGGGAACGCCCGTCGGGACACCGACTGGCGGCCAGAAGGGGGATGCCGGGGTCCAGCGTCGTGCTCTTCTGCCTGTTTTCGCTCCTCGTCGGCATCGGCCTCGGTATTCTCATCGGCCGCGCCGTCGGCGACTCCTCGACCCCGCAGGACGACGACACCAAGACGATCACCGCGCCGAAGACGACGTCGACGAGGACGACGGCGCAGAGAGTCCCTCCGAAGCCCGACCAGAAGTCGCGACCCGCGACCCCGACCAGCCCGATCTCGAGCCCCCCGCCCGCGCACGTCGACCCTTCGCTCCGCCATCTCGTCGGCGCTCGGTCCGACCTCGACGACCGCGAAGTCTCTCACCGCACTCTGCACCGGCTCTTCCTCGACGTCCTCGATCGCACGCCGACGCGCGGCGAGGAGGCCCGCTTCCTGGCGCTTCCCCACGCCCGACGCTGGCAGGCCGTGCGCGAGCTGACGACGAAGGAGCCCACCACCCCGACGCTGACGACGCTTCCCGGCACCTTCCAGGCCTTCCTGGGACGCCTGGTCTCCACGCAGGAGCGCGACGCGCTGCTGAAGCAGGCGCAGGGGAGCGTCGCCGGGGTCGGTGCCGTCATCACGTCGAGCGCTCTCTACGGCAGCGCCGGGCATGCACGGGATCGCTCCCCGCGTCAACGAGCCCGCGCGCTGTGGGTCGATCTGCTCGATGAGATTCCGACGGCCGATAATGCAGAGCTCATCCGGAGTGCGATCGCCAACCCCGCCACCGACCTGCAACCGGTCGTGCGCACGCTGATCCATGCCGAGGAGGCCCGGGGCGGCTCCGGGCCGCGGTCCGGCGAGACGCCCGGGAGCTGGGTGGAACGCTCCTACCTTCGCTTCCTGCTGCGTCTGCCCACCAGCGACGAACGGCGGGAGGCCATCGCCGAGATGAACGCCGACGGCGACGGCTGGCGCCGGGTGCTCCTGGCGCTCAGCCTCGACAGCGAGTACCTCCGATACTGAGCCGGAGCGCGAGCCCGGCCGCCGCTCGCGGCCCCCTTGCGGCCACTCCACAGGGGTAGAAAACCCTTGCGGGGTCACGCGTTGCGGCTCATCCTCAAGGGACTCGCCGCCGCTCTGTCCGTGCCGGGACTCCTCCCCGGGACGCTTCCCCACCGAGGAGCGTTTCATGTCCCTTTCTCGATCGATTGCAAGCTCCGTCGTCGTCACCATCGCGACCTTCGCGGTGTTGCCGTCAACGCTCATCGCCCAGGCCAACCGGATCGTCGTCTGGATACGTCCCGCGGCGAGCGACGAGATGCTCCTGGCCCCCGACAGCTCACCGGCCCTGCGAAATCTCGCCCGCGACGGGGTGTCCCTGCCGAGCGTGTCTCGCATCGACGGCGCCGAGCTCGTCGGCGCCCTTCGCGCTCTGGGAGAGAGCCTCCCCGACCGCCAGTTCCACGAGATCGGCGCCGCCGGGCCGAAGCTCGCCGACGACCCGCTGGCCGCGCTCCGCAGGCGATTCGGCAAGCCGCCGCCGGCCTCGAGGAAGGACGCCGACGCGGTCAAGAGGCTGCGGAAGGCCGGCGGGGACGGCGGAAACCTCGACGTCGGCGACGGCTCCGGCGGGACCAAGGCGAGCCCGCGCTCCGGCGGACTCGCCGAGGCGGTCACCGACGCGTTTGACGACGGCGCACGACTCGTCCTCAAGATCGACAGCAGCGGGCCGACAGACGCGACCGGGAAGCGCCGCATCGATGGCCTTCTCGCGTCGCTTTCCCGAGCCCTGGACTCCTTCGACGGGGTCGAGCGCGTCGCTCTGGTCGTCGTGCTGCTTCCCGAGAACCGGCGGCCGGCCGTGCTGATCAAGGGACGTGGCTTCAAGCGAGCCCGCGTCTCGCGACAACGTCCTGACGCCACCGACTTCGCGGCCGGACTCGCCCGACTGCTGCGAGCCGACAACGCGGCGAAGAAGGGCGACGCGACGTGGGTTCTGTCGAGTCTGCAAGACGACGCCCGCAGGAAGCTGGACCGCACCACGAAGGGGGAATCGTGACGATATCGCTAACGCGCAGAAAACCCGGCCGACGGATCGTGGCGCTGCTGGCGATCGTCATCGCGGGCGCTCCTCTCGACGCCCAGGACGAGGCGCTACAGAAGCGGATCGACGCGGCCGTCCACAAGGGGCGCGAGCACCTGCTCGGTCGGCTGGCGGCGCTGACACGCAACACACCGCGCGACTACCCCATGGGCCGCGTCGCGCTGCCGCTCGCGGCCTGCCTGAAGGCCGGCGCCGACACCGACGACGCGCGTGTCAAGGACGCGCTGGACAAGCTCCGGCGCATGCCGCTCAGCAAGACCTACAGCGTCTCCTGCTACCTCTTCGCGCTCGACGCGCTGGCGCTGCGTCAGTACAAGGAGCGGGTCTCCGAGAGCCGCCGCGGGCGCACCTACGTCGCTGCCGGCGGCGCGTCGCACCGGGCGCGGGGCAGGCCGCGCGCGGAGATGGTGAAGTGCATCAACTGGCTCGTCGCCGCGCGCGCCGAGAGCATGGGCTACTGGAACTACAACGCTCTCGCCAGCAGCGGGCCGCAGGGCCACGACTTCTCCAACAGCCAGTTCGCCATCCTCGGGCTGCAGATCGGCCTCGAGCATGCGATCCCGATCCCGCGCAAGGTCTTCGAGGAGATCGCGAACATCTTCGTCAAGTCGCAGCATCTCTCCGGCGAGCCCGAGGAGGCGAAGGTCTCCTACGGCCTCAACCTGGAGGATCTGCTCAAGGGCGGCCGGAGCCGCACGCGCGTCGCCGGCGCGAGCTTCAGGGTGCGCCCGGGTGGCTGGCAGTACCGCGCCACCGACAACGGCAGCAAGGCGAGCATGACCGCGGCCGGCGCGTCCAGCCTCCTGGTCGCGCGCAACGGACTCGCGAACGGCTCCAGGCTCAAGAAGGCCGTCGAGAAGGCGATCATCCGCTCGTACCTGTGGATTGACAAGAACTTCAACTCGTACATGAGTTTCAACCTCAGCGGGCACGGGCTCTACACGATCTACAGCCTCGAGAAGGTCGGCGACCTAGGGGACATCGAACGCTTCGGCAAGCACGACTGGTACGTCGAGGGCGCGGAGAAGCTCCTCGCCGCACAGAAGGATGACGGCAGCTGGGGACCCTACGTCAACACCTCCTTCGCCCTCCTCTTCCTGACTCGGGCTACACGACTGAAGCCCTACGCCGCGCCGAAGATCACCACCCGCGCGCAGGGCAAGGGCGGCGACGGCATGAAGCGTGGGCTGGTCTTCATCGATCGGCTCGGCGGATTCGTCGCGGCGACGGATATCCTCGGCCTGCTGGAGCAGTCGCGCGACGCCTCGCTCGTCGCGATCGGCCAGGAAGTGGTGCAGAACTACAACCCCTCCCAGCACGAGGATCTCGTTCCCGAGCTGATGCGGCTGTGGACGCGCTCCAACGATCGCGTCACGCGCTTCGCGAAAGACGCGCTCGAGGAGATCACGGGCGTGCGCTCGTCGAAGCGCGCGGAATACCAGCTCTGGATCGAGCAGACGAAGCTCGTCGCCGACCTCGAGAAGAAGTCCGGGGTCACGGTCGAGGGGCTCTCGGCGCTGCTCGACAAAATCGAGAGTCCGACGCTGAAGACGCGCGTCATCAACGTCGCCAGCAAGCGAAGCCTCTACGGCCTCTCCGGACGTCTCGTCCAGGAGCTCGAGTCTTCACACCACCTCTACCGCATGTCGGTCAACAACCTGCTCTGCCTGTGGTCCGGCCGGACCGTGCCGTCGCCGGATGCGAGCGACAGGGCAGGCTGGGAGGACATATCCCGTGGCTGGCGAACCTGGGCGAGCAGCGAAGGCACCAAGCTCGTCTCGCGCTCGCAGCTGGTCCAGCTCGTGGCGCAGCTCGACGCGGCACAGACGAGCGAGACCGCAGGAATCGTCGACCGGATCGTCGCGCTCGGGAGCTCGGTGATTCCGGACCTCGAGCGGGTGATGGAGGGTGACGAGTTCAGCTTCCACCTCATCGAGGCTCTCGAACGATTGAAGGGCAGATCGATCGGTCTGAGATAGAGCCCCCGGCTCGATCCGAGCGCGCGGAGAGACTGCACACTTCCTCGCCGTCCGGCACCAACGCCGGACCGGGGAGCGAATGTCTGATAACGGAGAAACGAGGATGACGAACGACCACGACAAACGGGCCGACCGTGAAGACTCGAAGCGGGATCCGCTCCCGGTGATCGGACGCCGCGCCTTCATCGCCGGTGCCGCCGCCGCAGCAGCAGCCACGACCGGTGCCCTGGCGCGCGACTTCGGCCCGGACGCACCGCCGGTGCGTTACCCCGACCCCGACATCGTCGTCATCGATCCGCGCTTCGCGAAGTACAAGCTCGGCAACACGCCGATCCAGCGCCTCCACAAGGGAACGCTGTGGGCGGAAGGTCCGGCGTGGAACACCGTCGGACGCTACCTGCTCTGGAGCGACATCCCGAACAACGTACAGCTACGCTGGCTCGAGGAGGACGGCCACGTCAGCACCTTCCGCCATCCGTCGGGCAACTCGAACGGCAACACGTTCGACTACCACGGCCGACAGATCGCCTGTGAACACGGCAACCGCCGCATCGTCCGATACGAACACAGCGGCAAGATCACGGTGCTCGCGGACAGCTGGCAGGGAAAGCCGCTGAACGCGCCCAACGACGCAGTCGTCCATCCCGCGGATGGCGGCATCTGGTTCACCGATCCGGGCTACGGCGCGCTGATGGACTACGAGGGGCACAAGGGCACGCTCCACATCAAGGAGGCGGTCTACCGCATCGACGCCAGGACGCTGAAGATGGAGAAGGTCACCGACGAGATCTTCAAGCCCAACGGGCTCTGCTTCTCCGCGGACTACACGAAGCTCTACGTCGCCGACACCGGCGCCAGCCACTACGAGAACGCGCCCCGGGTCATCAAGGTCTGGGACATCGTCGAGGGCAGGAAGCTGAAGAACGGCCGCCTCTTCACGTCGATGGAGCTCAACGGCAAGGCCGGCTTCGCCGACGGCCTCCGGTGCGACACCGACGGCAACATCTGGGCGAGCGCCGGCTGGGTCGGTGAAGGCTACGACGGCGTGCACGTCTTCGCACCGGACGGAGACCGTATCGGCCAGATCCGCCTGCCCGAGATCTGCGGCAATCTCTGCTTCGGAGGAACCAAGCGCAACCGGCTCTTCATGTGCGCCAGCCAGTCGCTCTACGCCGTGTACGTGGAGACGCGAGGTGCGCACATCAGCTGAGGCCGTCGAAGCGCTCGACGTCCGGATGCGGCGCCATGAAGACGAGACAGACGACGTCCCCTTCCCCGTCGTTGGCGATGCCGTGCGGTACACCGGTCCGCGCGAGGACGATCTCTCCTTGCCTCAGCGGACGCGTCTCTTCACCGACCGTGACGCTCGCGTCGCCACGGAGGCCGTAGTAGAGCTTGTCGTTTTCGGCGTGGCTATGTACCTTCTGCTGCTGGCCTGGACGCAGGCAGTAGAGGTCGCAGAAGAAGTTCCTCGTCTCGTAGAGGTTGACCTTCGCCATCTTGTCGTCTCGGAACGAGACCCGCGAGAGAACGTCGCGAATGTCCATGTCGTCTCCTTTCGACGCGTGCAGAGCCCGTGCCAGAACTGACCGAAACGAGCCGGACGAGCCATGACGGCCCCTCCCACCTCCGAGGATCACCCACAGCGAGAGATCCAGCACCTGACGCGGGAGCTCCAGCGGCTCGCCGAACGCTCGAGGCGACTCTCGGCGGCGCGCTTCATCTGCTTCCTGACTCTCGTCGCGGGGCTCATCGGCGTCGCCGAGTCGCCGATGATTCCGGTCCTCGTCTCGGTGCCGGCGTTGCTCGTATTTCTCGTCCTTCTGTTTCGCCACGGCAGCGTACTCGATCGCGCGGCAGCCGGCGAGCGTGCTCTGCTGCTGCTGCAGGAGGAGCGAGAGCGACGCGGTAACCGTCGGCGCACACGCCGGCTCCCGGACCTGCCGACGAGGGGAGCGCCGCTCGAGATCGGCCTGCCGGTCTTCCGCAAGGAGGGCGACTGCGCCCCACTCGACGAGGGTGCCGTCGACGACCTCAACCTGCTCAGCGGCCCGCGCAGCGTGTTCTCCTTCCTCGACGTCTCGAGCACCGAGTTCGGCGCCCGTAGGCTCCGTCGCATGATCACGCACGTGCTCCGCTCACACGACGAGATCCGCAGGCGCCAGACGGCCGTCGAGGAGCTCGCCCGCCGCGACGAGCTGCGAGGCCGCATCCTCGAGGCGCTGGTCCCGCTACGCGAGGCGTCCTTCGCGGGACTGCCGCGTTTCTTCCACTCCCCCGCCGCTTTCGCCGGACGCCGTGGGCTCTGGACCGTCGCGCACCTCCTGGGGACGGTGGTGCCGCTCTTCCTCGTGCTCGCCACGGCGCGGACGGAGCTCCTGGCGCTGGCCTTCGCGATCGCGATGGTGAATCTGGGCCTCATCGGCGCGAACGTCAGGAGCTCGAACCCGGCGCGTGACCGGCTGCTGAGATTCGGCCCGCTGCTCGACGGTCTGGAGCGTCTGCAAGAGGTACTCGTGGAGGCGAAGCCGGAGTCCGAGCCGCTGCGCGAGATCGAGGCGATGCTCAGCGAGCTGCAGCCGGCCGCATCGCGACTGCGGCGTTACGTGACCATGCTCGGGTTCCACGCCTACGGGGTCGTCTTCGAGATCTTCAACGTCGTTCTTCTCTGGGAGCTGCGGATCCTGCCTCCGGCCGAGACGATCTTCCTGCGTCACCGGGAGCTCCTCGAGAGGTCGGTCGGCGCGCTCGGCGAGATCGAGGCGCTCACCTCCCTTGCCGCGCCACTCGACGAGCAGGAGGGATACACCCTCCCGGAGATCCTCGAGTCCGAACGTCCACGTATCGAAGCGCGCGACATGGGTCATCCGCTGCTCGATAGCGATGCCGTTGTGCGCAATGACCTCGTGCTCGGAAGCGACGGCGACGACGACGCCAACGTGATCATCCTCTCGGGCTCGAACATGTCCGGAAAGTCGACCTACCTGAAGGCGGCCGGGGTCAACGCGGTCCTCGCCAGTGTCGGCGGCCCGGTCTGCGCACGCTCCTTCCGCTGGACACCGCTCCACGTCCACAGCGACATCAACGTGCGCGACTCCCTGGACGACGGCAAGAGCTACTTCCAGGTGGAGGTCGAGCGCGTCCTCGACTCGATCCGCGCCACCGCCGAGCGGCCGATGCTGCTCGCGGTCTTCGACGAGCTCTTTCGCGGCACCAACGCGGACGAGCGCGTCGCGCTGTCGCGCTCGATTCTGCGTCACTTCCGCAACAGCGGTGCGCTCCTCCTCGTCGCCACGCACGACAACTCCGTCACCGAGATGGTGACGAGGGATGGGGAGCGCGGCATCGCCAACGCACATCTGCGCGAGGAGGTCCGCGACGGCGAGATGGTCTTCGACTACCGCGTCCGCGCTGGCGCCGCGACGACGCGCAACGCCATCCGCGTCCTCGAGTTCAGCGGCTACCCCGAGGAGATCACCCGGGCGGCGCGCCAGGAGCTCGAGTCGGACTGACGAGCCGGCCAAGAAGCCGCTTCGCAGCCGCAAGGGAGATCGAGCGTCCGGAGCAGGTCCTCGACGACCGCCGGCCGGAGTCTCGTCGTTCTCCACGCGGCCTGGTCGAGTGACCGGAGCGATTCCGACGGTCCCGGCCTCGCTCCAGAACGACGGAACAGGAGGCGGGCTCGCGTCGCTAACGACTCTCCTGCCGCGTCACCGCCTCTGCGGACGTGGACGGCGTCCGTGTCGACGCTGCCGGTCCTCGTCGCCCCGGAACCACGCTCGCGTTCAAGGCTCCGCCGGTTCCCTGTCAGGCCCGGAGCCACCGCATCTCGCGAGGCAGTCGGGCGGGGAATGCGGACTACGCGTCGAAGATCGTCGCGAGCAGCAGGTCGTGGACGTCGGTCATCGCCAGCCGTGAAGTCGCCTGCCGGCGTGAGCTCGATATCAGCACCGGGCCGTCCTCCGGTCGCTCCGGCAGGCGTCCATGGCTCCCTCCAACCAGACGCGTGTCGAGCGGCACGACGTCCATCACGGTACGCAGGCCGAGCTTGCCGCCGAGAACCCTGGCGGCGACGCGAGCTCTCGAGAAGGGTCGAGCCGGATCGATGAAGAGCTCGAGCGGGTCGTAGCCCGGCTTGCGGTGAATGTCGACCGTACGGGCGAAGTCGGGCGCACGCGTGTCATCGAGCCAGTAGCGGTAGTCGAACCAGCGGTTCGCGGCGGACACCAGGACGAGCTCGCCGCTGCGCGGATGATCGAGGCCGTGCACGCACTGCGCGTCACGGTCGAGGACCTCATCGACGCCCTCGACCCCCTCCAGAAGACGGCGTACCGTCACCACATCGTCCGCGTCCTTGACGTAGACGTGCGCGATCTGGTGATCGGTGACCGCGAAGGCCCGCGAGGTCGCGGGGTCGAGCAGCTCGCCGTTGTGCGCGTCGTGGACCCGCAACAGCCCCTCGGCGCGCAACACGCGGTTGATCGAGACGCTGTCCTCCACCGCGGTGATGCCGTACTCGCTGAGAGCGATGACCTCCATGTCGAGCTCCCTTGCGGTGCGGATGATCGCGCCGGCGACCTCGTCAACCTCCCGCAGAACGCGGTCGAGCCCGGCGAACCGCGGACCGTGACGCTGCAGGTCGTAGTCGAGGTGCGGCAGGTAGACGAGGGTCAGATGAGGTCGATGTCGCCACAGCAGGTGCTCGGCGGCCTTGCCGATCCAGCGAGTCGAACGGATGTCGGCTCCCGGTCCCCAGAAGTGAAAGAGCGGAAACTCGCCGAGCTCCTCACGCAGCGCGCCGCGCAGCTCCGCAGGGTCGGTGTAGAAGTCAGGACTCTTGCGTCCGTCGGCGTGGTACGCCGGCCGTGGCGTCACGGTCCAGTCCGTCGCCGCGCCGATCGCGTACCACCAGAAGACGTTCGCGCACCGGAACACGTCGAGGCCGTCGCGCTGCGACCGCCGGCGCGCGGCATGCCAGACCTGCTCGGACTCGACCAGACGGTTCGACTGCCGCCAGAGCCAGACCTCCGCGAGGTCACGGAAGTGCCACCCGTTCCCGACGATCCCGTGGGCTCGCGGCAGCTCGCCGGTGAGGAGCGTTGCCTGGGCGCTGCAGGTGACCGCCGGCAGCACGGTGCCGAGCTCGGCCCGGAAGCCACTCTGCGCCAGCGACTGCAGATGGGGGGTGCTCGGACCCAGCAGGCCGGCGCTCAGACCGACGACGTCCAGGAGCACCAGTGACTTCATAAGAGCTTGCTGGGCAGGAACCTGACGGCCACCTCCGGACGCCCCGGGGATCCGGGCCGGGGTACGAAACCGCCGCAGAGCAGAGAAGTCGGAGCAAAAAAATGGGCGCTTCCAAAATGGGGATTCCAGAAGCGCCCTGGGGCAGTTGTGGGGAACCTTACAATAATGTCAGAAACCATGCCGGTCAAAAACAATCTCGGCATTCCACGAGAATTCTCGGGCCTCGACGCCATCACGGTCGCTCCTCGATCGAGCGCCGGATACGTACGGATACCTGATCCACGGAGCCGGAGCCATCGATCTCCTCGAGAAGCCCACGGCGACGATAGAACTCCACCAGGGGCCGGGTTCGGGACCTGTACACGCGCACTCGCTCCAGCCGCACGTACGGGTCGTCGTCCACCCGGCGCACCAGGTCGCGACCGCAGCCATCGCAAACCCCGGGAGTCCTCGGCGGAAGGAAACGCTCGTGGTACGTCGATCCATCGTCAGCGCAGATCATCCGACCGCGCATGCGCTCGACGATGGTCGACTCCGAAGCCTCGATGAGAATCGCACGCTCGACTCGCCGGCCGCAACGTGACAGAACGACCTCCAGTCGCTCGGCCTGACGGATGGTGCGCGGGAAGCCGTCGAGAACCAGCCCGGGAGACCTCGAGCGACCGAGTTGCTTCTCGACGATGGCCCCGACCGTCTCGTCGTCCGCGAAGCGACCCGCGTCGATACGCTCACGAATCCGCCGGCCGAGATCGGAGCCACAGGCGGCCTCCTGTCGCAACAGGTCACCCATCGACAGCCGCTCGAAGCCGAAGTCGACGCTCAGGCGCGCCGCCTGGGCGCCCTTGCCGACACCGGGCGGTCCAAACAGGATCACGTCACGAGTTCGACACACCATCACGAACTCTTCACTTCCGATCCGGGAATCGAGAAGCGATCATTGTAACCGACCCGCCTGCGTACGTCAGTCCCCGGTCACCATGCTCCGTCGTCCATGGGGCAGGCCCGGAGTCGTCCCGCAGGATCAACCGGACCGTCGGTGGGTCGAGAAGAGGTACCGCCATGTCTTCACCGAGCTTGCAGCTCGCACGACCGCGCCGGACGTTGCCCGGGTTTGTCGTCGCTCTGATGACCCTGACACCCGCTGTAGGCATCGAGGCGGGCGAGAATGGCAGGCGACTCGAGCTCACCGTCCGCGACAGCTTCCTGCCACGCTTTCCGGTGCTGGTTCGCGTCGAGCTGCGCACGGCGGACGGCTCACTCTGCCGCGAGGTCTGGGACGCCGAGGTCGAGCTCGTGGTCACCGGCGAAGACGTGACGGTCGAGCCGAGGACACCGTCGATCCGGCTGCGCAACGGCGTCGGAAGCGTGCTCCTCGAACTCGACGCGGCGACGGACATCACGCTTCACGCCGAGCTGGGCGATCTGGGCGCAACGCGAACACTCCGACTTCTGGAGTCCGACCACGAGGTCGCCACCGGCACGCTTCCGGCAGGCGTGACGCAGTGGAGCGGCGTCGTCCACGTACCCGAAGACCTACTGGTTCCGGAAGCCGCGACGCTGAGGATCCTGCCCGGCACTCTGGTGCTGATGGGAAGCGTCGAGTCGGGCTCCGACGGCGCCGACATCAACATCGTCGGCCGGCTCGAGAGCCTCGGCACAGCCGAACGCCCGGTGACACTCACCGCCGCGGGCCCGGACGGCGTCGATACTCCCGAAGAAGGATACGAGTGGGGCGAGCTGCACCACGACGACTCGGTAGAGGAGTCGATCTACCGGTACACGATCATCACGCTCGCGGGGAACTCGCCGCGCGGAGGCCACACGAACACCGGTCCAGCCGTGCGACGGGACGGCTCGCGAGTCGTCTTCGAGAGCTGCTCGATCACCGACACCGTCGGCAAGACGATGCAGGCGAACGACTCGGACCTCGTGATCCGCGACACCCTCTTCGCGCGAGCCGTCATGGGCCCGGAGATCGAGGAGACACAGCTGCTCTGCGAACGCTCCTACATCCTCGAGATGTTCGGCGATGACGACAATGACGGCATCTACCTCCACGACCAGAGAGCCGGACAGGAGATCCGCTTGACCGACTGCGTCGTCGCCGCCGGCGACGACGACGCGATCGACACGCTCGGCAGCGCCGTGACGATCGAGGGCTGCATCGTGCGAGACTTTGCAGACAAGGGGATCAGCGTCTTTCACGAGACGGCGCTGATCTCGCGCTGCCAGATCGTCGACAACGACATAGGGATCTCCTGCAAGACATCGGACGACCGCGAGGCCACCGTCACGGTGGAGCACTGCACAATCATCGGCAACCGCATCGGGATCGAAGCGCGCAACAAGGGCGGTGACGATCCCGACGCGCTGATCCACTACCGGGTCAAGGACTCGATAATCCGTCGCACAGAGAGCGAGAGCGCGCACACCGTACGCACGGACTACGAGCACTCGTTCATCGAGATCAACTACACGAACCTGACGCCGCTGCCGGAGGACTGGGCCGGAGTCGGCAACGTCGGAAACATCTTCGATGCCCCGATGTTTCGCGACATCGGCGCGCGCGACGTGCACCTGCGCAGTGAATCACCCTGCATAGATGCCGCTGACCCCGACGGCGACCCCGATCCCGACGGGTCGCGAGCGGACATGGGCGTCTTCCCGTTCGTCGACGAGCGACTCACGGTCTTCCGCCGCGGCGACGCGAACGGCGACGGGGCGCGAGGCGTCGCCGACGCCGTCACCGTGCTGCTCTTCCTCTTCGACGGTCGCGAGATCGGCTGCCAGGACGCCGCCGACGCCGATGACAGCGGAGAGAACGAGGTCACGGACGCCGTCTTTCTCCTCGCCTACCTCTTCGCCGGGGGTGCCGCTCCCCCCGCTCCGCTGGCAACCTGCGGGGTGGACATGAGCGAGGACGACATCACCTGCGACACGAATCCGGGCTGCGGCTGAGCGACTCCTTCAGGTCACGAGCGGGCGCAGATAGTACCACCACAGCGCCAGCACCTCGCGGGCGACCGACAGCGGCGTCCCGCGTACCCAGCGCGTCTCCTTTGCCGGGACGGTGTACGCGTCGACGCCGCGGCGCTGATAGGACAGCTTGATTCGCGACAGATGATAGAAGTGGCTGACGGCCAGCACGCTGTCAACGTCGGTCTGCTCGAAGAGATCGCTGGTGTTCATAACCGTCGCACGCGTGTTGAGGCCTCGCGGGTCGAGGACGATCGCGTCGGCCGGCACTCCCAGGTCGAGCGCCAGATCACGCATGACCTCGGTCTCGTGTACGCCACCCGCCGACGGGCCTCCGGAGAAGACGATGCGGTTCGCGAACTTCTGGAGATAAAGCTCGCAGCCGGTGCGAACGCGGTCAGCCAGCGACGTCGACGGGCTGCCGTCGGCGTAAGCCAGGCAGCCGAAGACGACGATCGCATCCGCCCGACGACGGTAGTCGGTCTTGCCGAAGCAGAAGACCTGCGCCAGTGCCAGCACGACGAGGCAGGCGCCGAGTCCCGGAGCCCATCCCAGGACCGCGCGAAGACGCCACCGGCGTGCTCGACCGGCCGAGACCGTGATCGCATCGGCTGCCACCCGCGGTCGACCGCCATGGCCTCGACACGTCTTCGCCCAGACCATGAACAGCGAGACGACGACGACCCCCGAGAAGGGCACCGGAAAGCTCGAGGAGATCGTCCCCCGGCACCACAGCAGCACGAAGGCGACCGCGTTCCAGGCGCTGACGCCGATCAGCAGGCCGAGAACCAGGGTCGTGCCGATGCGCCGCGCGTCCCGCACGGGCGATCCGAGGCCGACCGCCAGCAAGGCGATGGCCGAGACACCCAGGAAGGGAAGCGCCACCACCGGGGGGAAGCCACGCAGGTCGATCCACCAGAAGCTGGCGTCGAAGCCCGGAATCCTGGTCTCACCGATGAGGTTCGCGAGCGTGAACGTCCCGAGCACGATGGCGATGGACCGGGCCACGATGCGACCGCGGCCGGTAGCTCCGGAGGAAATCTCGAGGCGAATACCGGAGCGAATCTCGGGGCTCGGCACGTCGGCGCTCTCCACGTCTCTTCCCCTCACCTCGAGGAGATCTCGGTCGCTTATAGTTTGTCCGAGCCCGCGATGGAAGCCTCGCAGAGCTTCGGATACGATGAGGGTCGGTCCATCCGGACGCGGTCTCCGTTATCCCCTGTTCATCGGCCAATGAGACATCGAGACGAGGTCGTCCACGTCATGCCACGCTCCCTGCTTCTGGTCTTGCCGCTCCTGACACTCATCGCGTGCAGTGACTCCAGTGGCCTGAATCCCGCTCCCGACGAGGCCTCGAACGCCGGCGGAGCCACGGGCGCCTCGGCACCGCGCCGCGGCCAGCTTCCCGAGACAATCGAGGAACTCCAGCCGCTCTTCGCGCCGGGCGACCTCGCGCAGGTGGACGACATGACGACGACGCCGAGCGGACTCCGCTTCAGGATCGTCCGCAGCGGCGGCGGCGACGAGATGCCGCCCGAGGGGGCCGTCGTGCTCGTCCACCACAGCGGCTGGGTGGTCGACGGCGGCCGGCTCGGGCGACAGATCAGCGACTCGCGCGCCGGTCGAACACCGGAGCGGATGCTCCTGGCCGCGAGCACGCGGATCACGAACGTCACCGCCGGATACCGGAACCCGCTGGAGCCACGGCCACCTCGACCCGTTCACCTGCAGGCCTGGATCGAGACGCTCCGGGACATGCGACCGGGGGAGCGCCGCTGGGTCGTCGCGCCCAGCGAGCTGGCCTGGGGATCGCTCGGCTATCCCGCGGCAGACGTCGCTCCGGACACGGACGTCGCGTTCGACATCGAGCTCGTGTCGTTCGAGCCGCCAAGGCCCTAGACGTCCTGCGGGGCCCGCTCTTGCGCGCCCGGGAGACACCGGGAGCCTTCTCCTGCAGGACGATCCCGTCGGCGGTCCCCGGCGGCCCCGGGCCCTGCAGCGGCTCCGGGGCTCTTCAGCCCTGACGTCGCAGCAGCTCGACGATCGCCGAGTTGTCCCGGTCACCCAGCCCCATCTCGACCGCACGCTCGAGCAGCCGACGGTGGAGTCGGGTCGTCGGAACGTCGGCTCCGACGCTTCCGGCCAGCGCGAGAACCAGGCGCACATCCTTGAGATGCTGGGCGAGTCGGGCCTGCGGCTCGAAGTCACCGCACCGCATCTTCTCGCCCTTTGCATCGAGCGCGCGGGAGTACGCCGGACCGGAGCGCAGGACCTCCAGGAACACGGCCGACGAGAGTCCCGCCTTCTCCGCGAGCGACATCCCTTCCGCGATCGCGAGGCGCTGGAGCCCGAGGACGAGATTCGAGACGAGCTTCATGCGCGCGCCGGATCCGGGCCCACCGAGGAGGTAGACGATCGACGCGATCGCGTCGAGGAGGTCGCGGGCCTTCTCGATACCGACCTCGCTCGCCCCGACCAGGAGCGATCCGTCACCCGCGCGAACGACCGCGGAGGATCCGTTGACCGACGCCTCGACGTACTCGACACCGCGTCCTCCGAGTTTCGCAGCGAGCTCGGCGCCGGCCCCCGGATCGCCGGTCGTGCAGTCGACGAGGACCCGCAGCTCGAGCTCCTTGTCTTCGACGTCGAGAAGCCCCTTCTCGCCGCAGACGACACGGTCGACGACGCCGGAGTCCGGGACGCACATCAGCGCACGGCGGCACGAACGTGCGACGTCGGCCGGAGTCCTCGCCGTCGCGATCCCCAGCGTGCTCGCACGCGTCTCGTCGATGTCCCGGCCGACGACATCGAAGCCGGCGGCGAGGAGACGCTCGACGATCGCCGAGCCGAGGAGCCCCAGGCCGATCATGCCGACCGTCTCGCGCTTCGGCTTCATCCCTCCCGGCGTTCCGCTTGCTCGAGCGTCAACGCGTTGATGCGCTCATGACTGTCGTGCCAGACGACCTCGCCGGCGCGCAGAAGCAGCGCCTGTGGCGACTGGTGCCGCACGCCGACGCGCTCCGCAAGATCGAGCGAGACGCCCCTGTCCTCGACGACGAGAATCACCGCGCACTCGACACCGCGCTCTGCGGCGCCGGGCGCGTACTCGACGAACTCCTGGTGGGCGTGAGTCGAGATCGGGCAGCGTGTGCTGTGCTTGAGCACCATCACCGGAGCCGACTCGCAGCGAACGAGCAGCTCGTCGAGATCCTCGGTCGTCTTCACGGCCTGTATGCCCGCAGCCTCGGTCATCACGCCTCCCGGGGAATCCTTCCCGGCGGACGAGCCGGAGGGCTCCGCGCCGGGCGCCGCTGGATCATATCGGCGCGCGAAGGCGAGGCACAACGACAAATTGGCCGTCGCGACGACGCGCGCGTGACGCCATAATGGAGCATCCGGGTTCACGCATCCAGCCGCGGAAGTCGACGATGCAACAAGGCCTCCTGATCCTGGCTGCGCTCCTCGCGCTCCCCGCAGCGCCGCCCGTGGACGACGCGACACGAATCACCGTCGACCGGGGCGGAGTCGATGTTCGCGCCGCTCTCCTCGATCTCGGCGCCGGGACACGCCGGGGGGTCTGGGACGTGGTCCATCGCCTGCAAACGGCGAGCGAGTCGGCCGAGGGAGCCGCAAACCTCGCCGCGCTTGTCGACGACGACAGCTTCCCGACACTTCCACGACCGGTGCGCTTCGCTGCGGCGACACTCGTCCGTCTGACCTCGAAGAGTCGCACCCGGCGCGAGCGCGCGCTGACGACGCTCCTGAAGATCGCCCGGCCAGCGCCGCAGGACTCGCCCGGCAACACGCCAGAGGACCCCCTCCGACTCGACGCGATCCGCCTTCTCGGTGAGGCGCGCGAGATCGAACGCGTCCGGGGAGCTCTCTCGGAGATCCTCGATGCCGCGCACGCTCGAGACCGCCCCAGGGCGCTGATCGCCACCGTGCTGGCGCTCGATCGACTCGACAGCACCACGCCTCGCCTGCCCGTCCAGCGGCTCCTGCAGGACGCGACGCGCGGTTTCGACGTGCACGCGGAAGCGGCTCTCGCGCTCGCCAGGATGACTCCCCGGGAGAGCGTCCACCCTCTCGTCGTGCCGATGCTCCGGCGGCTGTCGCGGGAGCCGTCGCAACGCGGCAGCCTGGCGCGACTTCTCATCGACCGGCTGGCGCGGGACGACGGTCAGGCGCCGGAGCTCGTACGGCAGCTCGACGATCTGGAGCGTGAGAACGAGCGGTTGACCCGACGTGTCGCCCGGCTCACGGTTGACGGATCCTCCGACGGATCCGGACGCGGTGCGATCCACGACCTGCTCGGCCTGATCCGTCAGCAGTACGTCGATCCCGGCAAGGTCATCGACGAGGAGCTGGCTGTCCGGGCCTTCGAGGCTCTCGCCGCCCATCTGGATCACGTCCGCTTCCTGTCACCGGCGGAGGTCGAGCGCCAGCGTGCACGCTCTCTGGGCTGGCACCTCGGCCTCGGCGCCGCGTTCTTCAAGCTCGATCGGAACTCGCCGCTCGTCGTCGTCCGCGTCCTGGTTCCCCCGCCGAGCGGCTCGAGCGCGGAGCGGCTTCACACCGGCGATCGCATCCTGGCGATCGACGGCATCGCGACCATCGGACGCAATCCCGACGACATACGACGGCAGCTGAGAGCCAAGCAGGCCGGATCCCGCGTCGACCTCGAGATCGAGCGCTGGGGATGGGATGAGCCGCGTAGCGTCGGAGCGCAACACGGCGTCATCGACGCACCGACCGTGTTTCACCAGCTCTTTCCGATGCGCATCGGCTTCGTGCGCATCGCCCGATTCGGCGAGCGCAGCGCCGCGGACTTCGCCGATGCGATCGCGGATCTCGAGGCATCGGCCGGCGCGGAACTCGCCGGACTCATCCTCGATCTCCGCGACAACAGCGGAGGCCTCCTCGAGCAGGCCGTCAAGGTAGTCGACCAGTTCGTCGGTGACGGCAGCGTGCCGATCGTCACGCAGCACGATCGCGCCGGCCGACCGGCGCGGGAGTACCTGCCTACCGCCAGCCGGGCGGTCGACTGCCCCGTCGTCGTCGTCATCAACCGCTGGACGGCCAGCTCCGCGGAGGTCGTCGCCGGCGCCTTGCAGGACTTCCAGCGCGCGACCGTCGTCGGTCGGCGCAGCTACGGCAAGGGAGTCTCCCAGCAACGCTACACGACACCGATGAGCGTCAACCGTGCGGTCGGGGGAGAGGCCGGCATCGTGCTGCCGAACTACTTCCTCCAGCTGCCTTCGGGGCGCCGATACCACCTGCCCCGCGACGCGCGCGGACGGCCGGTCCCCGGCCGGCAGGGCGGCATCGTGCCCGACGTCGAGGCGGACCATCTCGAGGACACCTTCGAGGGCTGGGAGCTCGACGAGTTCCTCCGCGTGCAGTACTCCGTGGAGCTCTATCGCTACGTGAAGGCCAACTACGCGAACCTCAAGAGCCACTGGGAGGAGGGCGCACGCGACCTCCTGAACCCGAACAACTACCCGGACTTCGACGACGTGTACCTGGCGCTCGGCACGAGGCTCGACGAGGAGCAGGTGCGCATCGCGCTGCGCGGCGTCTTCCGGCGCCATCTGGAGGACGAGAGCGAGCGGGACCTGGCACAGGTGATCCACGAGGATTCACAGCTGCAACGTGCGCTGCGCGTGCTCGGTATCGGCCGCCACAGCAGTCCCCTGTACGCCAAGTGGCTTCCCGAGACCGCCGAGGACGAGTAGGTCACCCCGCGGATGGTAGGATGGAGGCGTGGAACCCCCAGCGTCGTCACCTCCCGATCTCCGCCGCGTCCTCGAGACATGCCTCTACGTCCATGACGTGGCGCACGCACACGACTGGTACCGCCGCGTGCTCGGTCTCGAGGCCTGCGTGTTCGATCCACCGAAGCAGGTCTTCTTCGAGGTCGGCGACACGATGCTGCTCCTCTTCAACGTGGACCAGAAGCTCCACAACGGCAGCGACACGGTGCCGCGCCACGGCGCCCGCGGCCCTGCTCACGTCGCGTTCGAGGCGAGGCACGACGAGCTGAAGGCATGGTGCACCCACCTCGCGGCGCAGGACGTCGACGTCGAGACCCGCCGCACCTGGCCCCGGGGGGGTGAGTCGATCTACTTTCGCGATCCGGACGGCAACTCCCTGGAGCTCGCGACGAAGGAGATCTGGCAGAGCGCCCGTAGGAGCTGATCCCGGAGCGGCCCGGAGCGCTCAGATGTCGTCGAGATCATCATCGGACCCGAGATCCGGCAGCGTCGACTCCTCGTCCTCCACGCCGGCCCCGTCCCCGGCCCCGTCCTCCGCGTCGAAACCGTCGAGCGTCGCCTCCGCGGTCTCCAGTCCCGGCCCGGCGAAGCCCGCCATCATGCCCGCCACGACGGTCTGAATCGTCTGCAGATCCTCCGGCGTCAGGACGAAGGCGACCTCGACGCGACTCTCGACGACCTTCGGGATCAGCTTCTTGATCAGCGGCTGCAGCTCCTTGGCGAAGGGCGTCTGCATCGCCATTCCGCTCAAGAGCGGCAGGATCGTCAGGCCGATCATCTGCAACTGCTGCTTCGCGACCGCCTCGGAGGCCGTGCCGCCGAGCAGCTCGAAGCGGATCCCCGTGTCCATCGTGTCGATGGCCAGCGAGACGGCGCTGAACTTCCAGGGGCTCTCACCGCCCTCCGCGGCCGCGAGCGCCAGAGCCGCCGGGGGTATCTCCGCGCCGATCCACAGCGCGTCGGTGCGCGCGAAGCCCCCCGCGAGGGACGCGAGAGCCTCGTTCGACGTGATCGATTTCCCCTCGCCGTTGCGCAGCGCGACCACCTTTGCGAAGGACGCCTCGTCGGCAACGACGACCTGACCGGGCGACACGAAGCTGAAGAACGCCGGCTCGCCGTCGATGGTCGCGGCGTACGCCTCCAGTCCACCCTTGTCGACAGGTCTCTCCCCGTCGATCAGCTGGGCGAAGGCCAGACCGCGAACGATCTTCTCGCGGTCGAACTTGCCCTCGAGGACGATCACGCCTCCGGAGGGAGGGGCGGTGAGGGCCTGTGGATCCGTCAGGTCCGGGATCTCGGCACCTAGGGTAACGCGACGGATGTCGTTGACCGGATCGAGCCCCATCAGCTCGAGAAAGCGCAGCGCGTCCGCGCCCCCGTCCTCGACTCCGGGAAGGACCTTCAGCACCGACGCCGTATCCTGCAGAGCACCGGGAGGCAGCATGTCGAGCTTGTCGACCAGGGCCCGGAGCCTCTGGACGTCGATGCTGACAACCGCCCCGGTGTCCGCCGGCAGGACTGTCGCCAGGCCGGCAGCGGTCCCCGGGGCGGCGTCGCCGTCGCCGCCGGCGTCGTCCCGGTCATCGACTCCGGTCGTATCGCTGTCGTCGCCGACGAGCTGAACGTCGCCGACGAGATCGTCGTCGTTGTCGCCGGCGGCACCCCGCCCTGCCGGGCCGACATCGTCGCCGTCGACATCGTCGCCGTCGACATCATCGCCGTCGACATCATCGCCGTCGACATCATCGCCGTCGACATCATCGCCGCTCTCGCCTCGGGCGACGGTCTGCTGGCTCGTTCCCGCGTCGTCCCCACCGGAGAAGAGATCGGTGAACGCGTAGAGGCCGACGAGCACGACGGCGAGAACGCCGACCACGCCGACGATCAGAACGCCCTTCGATGCGCCCTTCTTCCCGGTGTCGCCGCCCCCGAATCGACGCGATCCGTCACCGCCGGGTGGCTGCCGGCGGGTGCTCTGCGCAGCGCCGATGCCGACCTTCTTCTTCCCCGACCCCGGCTTCGCCAAGCCTCCGGGCCCCTTCGCCGGAGCCTTGAAGGACCTCTTGCCCTTGCTCCCGCTGTCGGGACGCGTGCGCGCCATCTCCCTGCGTTCGGCGGCGTCCATCACAGCGGTCTCGTCGAGCTCGGAAACCGCACCGCCGGTATCGGCGGCCGGAATCGACAGCACGCCTGCGCACTTCTTGCAGCGGATCTTCCGGCCGGCAAAGCTCTCGGGCGCCTGGTAGGTGGCGCCGCAACCATCACAAGTGACTTTCAACATCCTGTCCACGCTCCCGGGTTCAGCAGCCCGTTGAATCAGTCAATTCGGCGTGAAAGCGGCCAGTTCGCCCGAGCCCTCGTCAGCAGGGCCCCGGTTGCCGAAACTCGACGATACGCCAGATCGTCTGCGTTCCGAGGTCCCGGTCCCGATGACCCGGTCCCGATGACCCGGTCGAGCATTCGAATCACCTTCTTGACGGACTGGCGGCCTCCTTCTTGACGACCTGGCAGTCCGAGGCTCACCCTCGGCGATGCTGACCGCCCGGCAAACGTCTCGCCAGCCCTTCTGACGCGTCATGAATCGAAGCCGGACGGAACCTGCAGCGGGGCCCGAGCCCCACGGCACCTCGACCTCCATCAATGTACGCCTTCGGCCGGAAGGGCGCCACTGCATTCCCGGCGGCCCTTCTACGCTCGATGCCGCCGTGGTACGATACCGCTTTCACGTATTCACGAGACCCGACGAAGATGTCCGAGCCCTCCTCTCCGGGTGCCGAGACCGAGCGAATGCCGCCCTCTCCGGACGCCGCACCGCCAGGCGAGGACCGCGCCACCGCGGAGCTTCTGCGCGACGCCTACGAGCGGCTCGGCAGCGAGCTGGAGAAGGTCATCGTCGGGCAGCACGAGGTCGTCGAGCGCATGCTCACCGCACTCTTCGCGGGCGGCCACTCCATCCTCATCGGCGTGCCGGGGCTGGCCAAGACGCTGCTCGTCAGCACCCTCGCACGGCTCCTGCGGCTGTCCTTCAAGCGCATCCAGTTCACACCGGATCTGATGCCGTCCGACATCACCGGCACCGACATCCTCCAGGAGGATCCGAAGAACGGCGTGCGCGAGTTCCGCTTCCTGGAGGGTCCGATCTTCACCAACATGCTGCTCGCCGACGAGATCAACCGTACGCCTCCGAAGACGCAGGCTGCGCTGCTCGAGGCGATGCAGGAGCACCGCGTGACCGTCGGTCGCCGGACCTTGCCGCTGCCCGCACCGTTCTTCGTCGTCGCGACGCAGAACCCGATCGAGCAGGAGGGCACGTACCAGCTGCCGGAGGCCCAGCTCGACCGTTTTCTCTTCTCCATCCGCGTCGGATATCCCGACGAGGCGGAGGAGCTCGAGATCATGAAGCGCACTCGCCCGGCCGACTCCGTCGAGCTCGCCCCGGTTCTCGGCGTCCACGATATCCGGCGCATTCAGGCCCTGGTGCCAGAGGTGCCGGCGGCCGATCACGTCTACCGTTTCGCGCTGCAGCTCGTGCGACGATCGCGCCCGGAGGACGGCGCGTCCCCGGACTACATCCGCGAGAACCTCACCTACGGAGCCGGCCCGCGCGCGGCGCAAAGCCTGATGCTCGCATCGAAGGCTCGCGCGCTCCTGCAGGGTCGCGTCCACGTCAACACCGATGACGTCGAGGCCGTCGCCGCGCCGGTGCTCGCACATCGTCTGGTGACGAACTTCCACGCCGACGCGGAGCGAATCTCGCCGGAAGCTCTCGTCGAGCGCCTCGTCGCCGATTCGAACGCGGAGAGCGCGAAGCCCGGGGACTAGCTCATGGCCGAGCTCCGAGACTTTCTCGATCCGCGCGAGGTGGCGCAGCTCGAGAAGCTCCAGGTCGTCGCACGCCGCATCGTCGACGGATTCCTGCGCGGCATCCATCGCAGCCCCGCAAAGGGATCATCCCTCGAGTACGCCGAGAACCGTCCCTACGTTCCCGGTGACGACCTGCGCCACCTGGACTGGCGCAGCTACGCCAAGACCGACCGCTTCTACCTCAAGCAGTTCGAGGACGAGACCAACCTGCGAGCGACGGTCGCGCTCGATGCTTCCGGGTCGATGTCCTTCGGGTCGACCGGCGTGACCAAGCTGCGCTACGCGAGCTGTCTCGCCGCAGCCATCGGCTATCTGCTTCTCGAGCAACGCGATGCGGTCGGGCTCGCGGTGTTCGACGAGGATCTCCGGAAATTCGTGCCGCCACGCGCCACCGCCGAGAACCTCGCCGGGATCTTCGACACGATGGAGACCCTCGAACCTCGCGGCGAGACCGACTTCGGATGCGCCCTCCCTCGCCTCGCCGAACGCATCACGCCCCGGTCTCTCGTTGTCCTGATCTCCGATCTCCTGGCGGATCCACCCGGCATCCTCACCGGCGTCTCGCAGCTCAGACAACGAGGGTGCGTGGTGATCACGCTGCACGTGATGGACCCCGCGGAGCTCGAGCTGCCCTTCGACTCGTGGATGGTCTTTCGCGACCTCGAGAACTCCTCGGTCGAGATGCGTCTCGACGCTCGCGACATGCGGGAGATTTACCTGGAGCATCTCGCCGAACATCGCGAGGCCGTGCGAAGCGGCTGCTCCGCGGCCGGTGTCGACTATCTCTTCCTCGACGTACGCGAGCCCTTCGAGGTGGCGCTCGGTCGCTTCCTGCACCTGCGTTCGCGACGGAGATCAGATCGACGATGAGCGGGCTCGTGGACTCCTTCATCAACCCCGAGCTCTGGCCGCTCCTCCTTCTCGCGGTGTTGCCGGTGGTCCTCTACCTCCTGGACCGACACCGGGCCCGCCGCGTCGACTGGCCTGCGCTGCGCTTCTTTCTCGCGCGTCGGGCCTCACGCCTGCGGTGGATCCGGCTGCGCGAGGCGCTGCTGATCGTCGTACGCACCCTGGCGATCCTGGCGATCGTGCTCACGTTTCTGCGGCCGGTCGCGATCACCGAGATCCGACGCACCACCGCGGAGTCGCCGCTGACCCGTGGCTTCGTGCTCGTGGTCGACTCGAGCGCGAGCATGGGCTACGAGCACGACGACGGACGAAGCTCCCTCGAGGTCGCACGCCGCACGGCGATCGACCTGCTCGGAAGCCTGCGAGACGGCGACTCTGCCACCCTCCTCGCCGGCGCCGCATCGCTCGAGGAGGTGAGCGGCGATGGCGCGTCGCTCGACCTGGCGCGTGACGCCTTGCGCGCGCTGCGACCCTCCGGCGGGGTCTTCGATCTGGCGACGGCGATCGACCTGGCGCTCGAGACATCGACACGCCTGCCGTCGCGCACTCGCGAGATCTTCATCCTCTCCGATCTGCAGCACGGCGACGTCGAGGACGACAGCGACCGCCCCTTTCGATTCCTCGCGTCCCGCTGGCGCTCCGATGACGCGCGCCCCGAGGTGACGATCGTCGACTGCGGCGTCGAGGCTCCGAGCAACGCCCGGGTGACGGCGCTGCGGCCGGACGCCGGCATCGCCGGCACCGACAAGGCTGTCAGCCTCCGTGCGCGGATCGTCGTGCCACGCTCACGATCGGGGACGCTGTCCCTGCGTCTTCTTGTCGACGACGAGGTCGCCATGGAGCGACAGATCGACACCGACGAGATGACCCGGAGCACGTCGACGAGCGAGGACTCGGTCGGGGCGGACATCACGCTGACGCATCGATTCGCACGCGCGGGAGAGCACAGGATCCGGCTCGAGCTGCTGGCGACGGAACGACTCGACCCGCTGCGAGTCGACGACGCACGCAGCTACGTGCTCGAGGTTCACGACCGGATCGACGTGCTGATCGTCGAGCCGGACGGAGACGAGACGCGCGAGGAGTCCGGCCGCTTCATCGATCTGGCTCTCTTCCCCACAGACTCCGAGGCGCGCCCCATCGACGTCATCTTCCGTCCACGTCGTACGTCGAAGGTGACGCCCGAGGAGGTCTCGCGAGCAAGCGTCATCATCCTCGCAGATCTTCCGTCACTCGATGACGACACGAGCGATCTCATCGAGAGTCGTGTGCGATCCGGGGCGGGACTGCTCGTCTTCGCCGGCGCGCGCGCGAAAGCTTCCGGGTACGACGAGCGGCTCCATCGCGGTGGCGCCGGCCTCATGCCGACGCGCCTCGTCCAACGCATCGAGCGCCCCGGGGAAGCGGTCACGCCAATCGACGTCGACCTCTCGCACCCCGCGCTCAGCGTCTTCGCATCGCCCGACGACGGAGATCTTCGCCGCGTCCCGATCCACGCCCACTGGACAACCGGATCCCTGCCCGCCGACGCGCGCGTCCTCGCTCGCATCGACCGCTCGACACCGTGGATTCTCGAACGCGATCTCGGCGGTGGCCGGGTGATCCTCGTGACCACATCGGCGACGCCAGCGGACAGCGACCTCCCGCGCACGCCTCTCTTCGTCCCCGTCCTCCACGGACTCGTACGTCACCTGGCGCTCGAGCCGCGTGACGGGGAGGCGACGAACCAGGGTGAGCCGCTCGAGGTCACTCTACGCGAGGGTGAGGAGAACGCCTCGATCACCGTGACCGGACCGGACTCGTCCCCCCTGCCGACAGCCCGGATCGACGACGGCAGACCACGCTGGCGCTGCGAGGACACGACCGACCCCGGCTTCTACACGTTCCACATCACGCGAGAGGAGCACGGCGCGCGCTCGACCATGCGCGCGGTGAACGTCGATCCACGTGAGTCGAACCTGACGAGGATCCCGACGGATCGCCTGGATCCGCTGCGCACAGCCGTGGGGCTTCGTGTCGTCCGCGACGTCCACGAGACCCGCGGAGGCGACCTCACCGCCAAGGCGCAGGTCGAGCGCTGGCCGCACGTGCTCGCGGCGGCGCTACTCCTTCTGTTCCTCGAGCTCGCACTCCTGTCTCGACTCGGCAGGGGCCGCGCCCCCTGGACCGCGAGGGCGGCAGCATGAGCCTGCTGACCCGCTGGATGCCGCTCTGGCTCCTCCTCATCGTCCTGCCGGCCCTCGTCATCTCCGCGTGGATCCTCTACCGACGGGATCGCGGCATCGTTCACCCCGCACGCGGACTGGTGCTGTCGCTGCTACGAATCGTGCTGGTCACGGTCTGCGTCACTCTGCTTCTCGATCTCGCCGACATCGAGCAGCGCACCGAGGTCATCAAGGAGGAGGTCCTCGTCGTTCTCGACGTCTCACCGAGCATGGCGCTCACGGACGACGACGCCCTGCCGAGGCTTCGCGAGGTGGCGGCGGTCGTCCACTCACGCTGGCGCGAGGAGCTCGAGCGCGATTTCCGCGTCTCCCTCCATGCTGTCGACTCCTCGCTTCGCGAGCTCGAGGCCGACACCGTGGATACGCTCGAGGCGACCGGGCGGGGCACCGACCTCGGACATCCCATCGTCACCGCCGTACTCGAGCGGCCGCACGACTCGGTCGCCGGAGTCGTTCTCTTCAGCGACGGCAACCACAACGGCCCTCGGGATCCGCGAGAGGCCGCGCGCACGCTCGGTCGACTCGACGTTCCGATGATCAGCATCGGCGCCGGTCCACTCGAGCCTCCGCCCGATCTCGCCATCGACGAGATCGACTCGACCGCGGAGGTCTTCGCGGGAGACGAGGTCGAGATCGAGGTGACCATCGACAACCGGGGGATGGAGGTCGATCGCCTGCCGATTCGCGTCCGGGACGGCGAGTCCGAAATCGCCGAATTCATCATCGAGGGCCTCCCCTCGCGCGGCGCTTCACGCTGGCCGCTGCGCTTCGAGATCGACGCGCCCGGACGACGCAGGCTGGAAGTCTCCATCGGCCCGGCGGAGGGCGAAGCGACGATCGCCAACAACCGTTCGTCGTTCTGGCTCGACGTCCTCAGTGACGAGGCGCGAGTGCTCCATCTTGACGGCGCACCGCGATGGGAGTACCGCTACCTCCGCGACACGTGGACACGCGACGAGCGGATCGCGCTCGACAGCTTTCTCGTCGCCGCGCCACCCGACCGTCGCCTGCCCGCCGACTTCCCGCGGGACCGGGCCGCGATGCTCGCCTACGACGTGATCGTCCTCGGCGACGTCGAGCCCGAGCTCTTCACTGCCGAGGAGCGGCAGACTCTCGTCGACTTCGTCGGCGCCCGAGGCGGCACGCTGGTCGTGCTCTGCGGGCCACGATCGATGCCCTACGCGTGGTCGTCGACGCCTCTCGTGACAGCGCTGCCCGTCGAGCTCCACGCGGCGACACCGGGAAGGGACGACGGGGTCAGTCGACAGGAGGCCGCCGGCCGTCTCGTCCTCAGCGCGGTCGGCGAGGAGTCTCCGCTGCTGCGACTCGTCGCCGGCCGCGAGACCAACGTGCGACTCTGGGATCTGCTGCCCGGCCCCTTCTGGGTGCAGCCGGTTCGCTCTGTGCGCCAGGGCTGCGCACTCCTCGCCAGCGAACATCGGGACAACACGCCGGTATTCGTCACGAGGTCGCTGGGGTCGGGTCGCGTCTTTTACAGCGGCGTGGACTCCACCTGGCGCTGGCGTTTTCGCTTCGGTGACCTGCTCTACACACGGTTCTGGGGTCAGGTTGTCCGCTGGGCGGTGACGCAGCGGCTCTCCGCGACCGACGATCGAGTCCGTCTCGGAACCGATCGGGTGGTCTACAGCCCGGGTGACGACGTGCGCATCGCAGCGGTCATCAGCGACGCGGATGACAAGCCGATCGTCGTCGGCCGCGTCGACGCCATCGTGACCACGAAGGCCGGGGCCCCGGCGGACGCTGGACGCGAAGTTGCCCGCCGTGTCCCGCTGGCGCTGGTTCCCCGAAGCGATGGCCGCCACGAGGGCTCACTGTCCCCCGACGCCCTGGGAGGACTTGTCGACGAGGCCGTCAAGGAAGGATCCTCCACGATGAACGATACCCTCGAGCTGACCGTGAGCGTCGACGTCGAGGCCTTGCCGGACTACGCCGATCGCCCGGAGCGTGCCACCGCGACCTTCGCGGTCGATCTGCCACGCGCCGACGAGACCGCCGACCTGGCGATCAACCGCTCGCTCCTGGAGGACCTCGCCGGACTCAGCGGCGGCGCTTTTCTGCCCATCGAACGCAGCCACGAAGCGCGCACGTTCCTCCCGTCAGCCGGCCGCGCGCGCATCGTCACCGAGACGAGAGCCGCGATCGACTGGCCCTGGACCCTGGCGCTGACGCTGCTCGGCCTGCTGACGCTCGAGTGGGTCCTGCGCAAGCGGTGGAACCTCGCATGACGACTCCCCGGCAAGCGCACTCCGTGCTCCCGACATGGGGCCGCCCCTCCTCGCCCCTGGCGCCTGTGGTACACTGGCCAGAGCGTGGAAGACGCCGGAAACAACTACAAGGGCACAGAGACGATGAAAGGCATCATCCTCGCGGGCGGGACCGGCACCCGGCTGCACCCGCTCACCGTCGCGGTGAGCAAGCAGCTGATGCCCGTGTACGACAAGCCGATGATCTACCATCCCTTGTCGGCGCTGATGCTCGCCGGGATCCGCGATATCCTCGTCATCACGACGCCGCACGAGCAGGAGGGATTCCGACGCCTTCTCGACGACGGTAGCCGCATCGGCATCTCGATCCGGTACGCCGCACAGCCCCGGCCGGGCGGCATCGCGCAGGCCTTCATCATCGGCCGGGACTTCATCGGGCAGGACCGCGTCGCACTGGCGCTGGGTGACAACATCTTCTACGGCCAGGGATTCGGCGAGACGCTCCAGCGCGCAGGCGCGCGCAAGCAAGGCGCCACGGTCTTCGCCTACAAGGTGAAGGATCCCCGGCGCTACGGAGTCGTCACGTTCGACGCGAGCGGCAAGGCGATCCACCTCGAGGAGAAGCCCGCGAAGCCGAGGTCGAACCACGCGGTCACCGGACTCTACCTCTACGACAACCAGGTGGTCGACATCTCCACCAACCTCTCACCGTCCGCGCGCGGTGAGCTCGAGATCACCGACGTCAACCGCACCTACCTCGACAGGGGCGAGCTCCACGTCGAGACCCTCGGACGTGGTATCGCGTGGCTCGACACGGGAACGCCGGAGTCGCTGCTGCAGGCGGCGAACTACATCCAGGCGATCGAGGAGCGCCAGGGTCAGATGGTCGCCGCCGTCGAGGAGATCGCGTATCACATGGGCTTCATAGACCGGGAGCAGCTCGCTCGCCTCGCGAGCGACCTCGCGAGCTCGAGCTACGGCCTCAGCCTGCAGCGCATCCTCGACGATTCCTGAAGAGCCGCGATCAGCCGGAACGAACCGGAACGATCAGACGTCCCCCAGCGTGTGCCGACGCCCGGCGTTCACCGTGCGCAGGTGCTTCAGGAGCGGCTCGAAGTACTCGAGAATCGCGGTCGCGCTGACGTCCTCGCCGATCGAGTCCCTCATCACCTCACGCCAGTCCTTCGTCGCGCCGAGGCGCAGTATACCGCGAAGGAAGTCTCCGACCTCCTTGTGGCCGTAGTAGTTCGTGTTGCGCGGATCCTGGTGGAGGATCTTCCGGGCGATGTGGCGGTGGAACTGGTGCAGCAGGATGAACGAGATCGCGTAGTCGTAGTACTGCGCGGCATCGTTGTTGATGTGCGTCTTCGAGGCCGCGTCACAGTGCTCCTCGCCGCGCGGGGCCGGTGTGGTGATCCCCTGGAACTCCTCGACGTACTTCCACCAGCGAGCGTTGTACTGATCCACCGGAAGCTCGGTCGCGTAGAGATCATGCTCGAAGTGCGTCATCGTGCCGGTCGAGAAGGGGATGAAGACCACGAAGTCGAGCGCCTCCTTGAGCAGCACCTGGATCTCGTCGGTCTCGGCTCCCGCGGCGACGATGCCGCGCCCTTGCAGGAACGCCTTCTGCATCGATGCGAGCCCGAGCAGGCTGCCGATCGCCTCGTGGAAGCCGCGGTTCGCGCCCTCGCGCAGGAGCGGCGGAACGTCCGGATTCGTGTACTCGAGGTAGTAGTAGATGTGGCCGAGCTCATGGTGCGTCGTCTCCCACCAGCGAGCGTTCGGCGTCACGCTCATCAGGCAGCGAACGTCCCGGTCCAGATCCATGTGCCAGGCGCTCGCATGATTGTTCTTCTTGTACGACGCATCGGCAGGCAACGGAAAGAGACTCGACCGGCTGTAGAAGCTCTCGGGCAGCTTCTCGAAGCCGAGACTGACGTAGAACTGCTCGGCCTGGCGGACGAGCCACCCGGGCTCCTTCGTGGCCAGCACCGAGTCGAGGTCGAAGCCCTCGACGGTGACGAGATCGTTCCAGCTCTGACCCCAACGATTCGGCAACCAGTGCGCCGGCAGCAGGTCCGGAACCGGCTTGCCGTATTTTTTCGCGAGCGCGTGCCGCGCCCAGGTGTGAATCTCCCGGTAGAGCGGCCTGAGCTCGCGCGCGAACCGCCGCATCAGCGACATCATCTCCGCCACGCTCATGCCGTAGTCGGAGACCTGGTACTCGAAGAAGCTCTCGTAACCGAGAGCCCGTGCCGTCGAGTTCCGCAGACGCACGAGATTCGCGAGCCCCTCCTTGAGCCCCTTGCCGACCTCCTTGGACGTGCGCCACGCCACGAGCCGCTCGGCCTCCTCGTCGTTCTTCGCGAGGATCTCGTCGATATCGTTCGTCGAGACCTCCTTTCCGGCGATCGTGAACTCGAAGCCGTAGAGCTTCTCGGTCTGCCGCGTCTCCGCCTTGATGCGCTCCGTCACCAGATCCGGAATCGTCTGCGGGCTGTCCGCCGCACTGTAGAGGATGGCCTCGAGCTGCCGTCGCTGGAGGTCACTGACCGGCGCCTCCTGCCCGAGAAACTTCCGTGTCTTCTCGATGACCTCGACGGAGCCGGTGAACCTCGCGAGGTCACCGTCGGCCGCCTCGACACGGCTCTGATTGGTCGTGTCACCCTCGACAATTCGCGTGTTGAGAGCCCAGTGAGCCTCCGACGACTCGCGTGCGAGGTCGAGGTAGGCCGCCGTGTACTGCTCGATGAACTCCGCGACGGCGGGGTCCTCCGCGGAATCGCCGCCGCCGACCGCGGGCCAGCTGCAGCCCGACGATGCGAGCGCCACCGCCAGCACGCCCGCGGCGAACGGTGCTCCGATGCGGCAAAACAAGTCTGCGAAGGGTGTGTCTGTGTTCATCTCGTTCTCCAGCGTCTAGAATCTCGAACCGGGCTCATACCAGAACCTCCCGCAACCACTGCGCGATGTCAGCGAGCTCCTCGACGCAGGATGAGTGCCCCATGGGGTAGGTTCGCCAGGTCACGGCGTACTCGAGCTCCACGAGCCTGTCACGCGAGAACTCCGCGGCGACCAGCGGGATGACGTCGTCGTCGCTGCCGTGCGCGACGAAGATCGGCACGTCGAGGTTGGCCTCGCTGCGCTCCGTCTCGACGGTGCCCGCGAGCGGGAGACAGGTCGATAGCGCCAGCACCCCGGCGAGACGTCTGGGATGGCGCAGTCCGGCCTGCAGCGCGATCGCGCCGCCCTGGGAGAAGCCCGCGACGACGATCTTGCCGACCGGCACGCCACGCTCGATCTCGTTCTCGATGAGCGCCCGCAGGCTCGACTCGGACTCACGGATGCCTTCTTCGTCCTCGTTCTCGAAGTGGCGGGCGTCGAGCCGGCGGATGTCATACCACGCCGGCATCATCATCCCCGCGTTGATCGTCACACTTCTCCGAGGAGCATGCGGAAAGACGAAGCGCACGCCGAGCTCCTCCTGCACGCCGAGCTCCGGCGGCACCATCGACCAACCATGGCCCGTATCTCCGAGCCCGTGCAACCAGATAACTGATGCGCGCACCTCGGTACCCGGCTCGCGCTCGATACGCTCGAGAAGCTCTTCGCTCATGACCCGGCTCGACTCCGAGGAAGAAACGTGTCGACAGGACAGCAAGAACTAACAGAATGTCGGGCAGGAAGGAAAGCACGAATCGATGGCCTACTCCAGCCTGCGCGCCTGCGTCGGTGATCTCGAGCGAAGCGGCCGGCTCGTCCGCATTCGCGAGCCCGTGAGCCCGGACCTCGAGATGGCCGAGGTCCAGCGGCGGCTCCACGAGGCGCAGGGGCCCGCCGCGCTCTTCGAGAATGTCGAGGGCTCGCCCTTTCCGGCCGTCTGCAACCTCTTCGGCACGCTCGAGCGCGTACGCAGGGTCGTACGGCTGAAGGCCGACCCGATGAGCGCGCTCAGGGCCCCCTTCGCGAACGCTTCGGTGCCGTTCACGGCTCTGACGTCGCTACCGAAGCGCGTGCGCAAGGGACCGGTTCTGGCGTGCCGGACAGCCGTCGATCAGCTGCCCCCGATCCGCAGCTGGCCCGATGATGGCGGCCCGTTCATCACGCTTCCCCAGGTCTACACCGAGGACCAGGACCGGCGGGGCGTCCTGCGGTCGAACGTCGGAATGTACCGCGTGCAGCTGGCGGGCGGCGAGTACACCCCCAACGAGGAGATCGGGCTGCACTACCAGATCCACCGCGGCATCGGCGTTCACCACGCGACAGCGATCCGGCGGAAGGAGCCGCTGCGCGTGTCGATCTTCGTCGGCGGACCGCCCGCGCACACCTTCGCCGCCGTGATGCCGCTGCCCGAAGGGCTCAGCGAGCTCGTCTTCGCCGGCATGCTCGCCGGACGTCGCTTCCGCTACGCGCTGCGCGATGGTTTCGTGATCTCCGTCGACGCCGACTTCACGATCGTCGGCACCGTCGACCCCGAGAACACCAAGCCCGAGGGACCCTTCGGCGACCATCTCGGCTACTACAGCCTCGCACACGACTTTCCGGTGCTCGACGTGCAAGCGGTGTACCACCGCGAGGACGCGATCTGGCCCTTCACCGTCGTCGGTCGCCCACCTCAGGAGGACTCGACGTTCGGCAAGCTCATCCACGAGATCGTCGCGCCGATGGTGCCGCAGGAGCTGCCCGGGCTGCAGGCCATGCGCGCGGTGGACGAGGCCGGCGTCCACCCTCTCCTCCTCGCCATCGGCAGCGAGCGCTACGTCCCGTTTGGTGAGCGGGCTCCGCGTGAGATCCTGACGATCGCCAACGCCGTGCTCGGCTTCAACCAGGCATCACTCGCGAAGTACCTTCTCATCGTCGCCGGCGAGGATGACCCGGACCTCGACATCGACGACAGCGCGGCATTCCTGCGACATCTGCTCGAGCGCGTCGACTGGTCCCGCGACCTGCACTTCCAGACACGTACCACCATCGACACCCTCGACTACTCGGGCAGCGGGCTCAACGAGGGCTCGAAGCTGGTCATCGCAGCGGCGGGCCGCGTCAGACGCGAGCTTGGCAGTGAGCTCCCGGGAGACCTCCGGCTGCCCGAGGGGTTCCGCGACCCGCGCCTGGCGATGCCCGGTGTCGTCGTCGTGGCGGGCCCCGCGTTCCAGGGCGCCAACAGGGGCTCCGAGAGCGCGGAGCGACTCGCCGACGCGCTCGCGGAGATGGCGGATGCGGAGAGCTCGCCCCTCTTCGTCGTCGCCGACGACAGCGAACTCGCCACGAGGAGCCTTCGCGACTTCCTCTGGGTCACCTTCACGCGCTCGAACCCGTCGCACGACGTCCACGGGGCAAGGAGCTCCGTCGAGCACAAGCACTGGGGATGCGGTGGCCCGCTGATCATCGATGCGCGCGTCAAGCCGCACCACGCCCCGGCGCTGGTCGAGGATCCCGAGGTGACGAGGAAGGTCGATGCGCTCGCGGCTCCGGGACGGCCTCTCCACGGGATTCTCTGACCGGTCGAAGCGGTGTGATCCGGCCACCTGCCTCGGGCCACCTGCCTCGGGCCACCTGCCTCGGGTCACCGGCCAGGAGGGGAGACCCCTCCGCCGCGCTCAGACGGCCCGGTCCTTCAGAACCGCCCGCGCCGAGTTCCTGCCGCACGCTCCCAGGACGCCGCCACCCGGATGCGCGCCCGCGCCGCACAGGTAGAGCCCCCGCAGCGGCGTCCGGTAGCCGGCCCAGCCCCCGAGAGGCCGCTGGAAGAAGAGCTGCTCCGGCGTCATCGCGCCGTGGAAGATGTTGCCTCCGGTCAGCGAGAACTCCCGGTCGAGGTCCAGGGGCGAGATCGGGTCACGCGCGATGACCGAGGCCTCGAAGCCCGGCGCGTACTCCTCGAGTATCTCGATGCAGCGATCGGCAAACGCGTCCTTGACGTCATCCCAGGTGCCTTCGGCGAGCTCGTAGGGAGCGTACTGGACGAAGACGCCCATGACGTGGCGGCCCTTCGGCGCCAGGGTGTCGTCGAGGACCGATGGAATCGTGCACTCCAGGACGGGACCTCGCGACGGACGGCCGGCGCGCGCGTCGTCAAAGGCACGCTCGATGTAGTCGAGCGTCGGCGATATGTGAATCGTCCCGCGATGCTGCGGGCCGGGCTCGCGGCCCGGCAGCGCCGTGAAGCTCGGCAGCTCGGACAGGGCAAGGTTGAGCTTGAAGGTGGCGCTCGAGAAGTCGATCGCCTTCACCGAACGGACGAAGCCTTCGTCAAAGGTGCCGTCGGGAACGAGCCCGAGGAAGGTCCGGCGCGGGTCGACACACGAGAGCACGCACTTCGCTCGCAGCTCCTCGCCACCCTGCGTGACCACACCGACCGCTCGGCCGCCCTCGACCCGGACCTGCCGCGCGCCGGTATCCGTCGCGATGTCGACACCGAGATCGACCGCGGCCGCCGCGATCGAGTCGCTGAGGCCCCCCATTCCGCCCCGCACGTATCCCCACACTCCGCGCACTCCGTCCGTCTCACCCATGACGTGATGGAAGAGCACGTACGCGGTCCCCTGCATCGACGGGCTCGCCATCGCGCCGATGATCGCATCGGTCGCCAGCGTCACCTTGAGCTGCTCGCTCTCGAACCACTCTTCGAGGAGCCGGCGCGCGCTGCCCGTCAACATGCCGGCGAAGCGGTAGAGATCCTCACCCAGCCCGCGCGTCTTGAGCCCCAGCTGCAGCATGCGCAGGAGGTCGCCGGGCCGGCTCGACAGCGGATCGGGCGGTGCGCGGTCGAGGGTAGGCTCGATGACCTCGACCATGCGCTCGAGCATCGCCTCGTACCTTGGATAGGCCTCCGCGTCGCTCTCGCTGAACTTCGCGATCTCGCGACGGGTCTCGGCCTCGTCGGGACCGAGGAAGAGATGCCGACCGTCGGGAAAGGGCGAGAACGACGACGGACTGCGCGGAAGCATCCGGAATCCGTACTGCTCCAGCGCCAGATCCCGGATGATCTCCGGACGCATCAGGGAGTTGACGTACGCCAGCCGCGAGGATCTGAAGCCCGGCTCGATCTCCTCGGTGATCGCGCATCCGCCCACGCGTGGACGACGCTCGAGCACGAGCACCCGCCGGCCCTCCCGCGCCAGATAGCAGGCTGCGACCAGACCGTTGTGACCCGCGCCGATGACGATCGCATCGTAGCTCGTCCTCATCGCTCAGATCGTCCTGAAAGCCAGATCGTAACCGGTGATCATGATCGCGACATCGACGATCATGTGGCTCACCCAGCCGCCGTAGAGGGCCCCGGTGCGCTCGTAGATCCAGGCCCAGATCGCGCCGCCCACGGCCACTGCGACCGAGAAGAACATCGTCGCGGTCCAGAAGTACGCGGACGGAACGTACGCGTTGATGATGATGACGTGATGCCCCATGAAGGCGAGGCTCGAGATCAGGTTTGCCACCGGCGGACTCACCCACCGACGCAGCTGACCGTAGGCGTACCAGCGCCAGTAGTACTCCTCCATGAAGGAGTGGATCACCGACAGGAAGAGCGCCAGCAAGAAGAACCTCAGCGGTGTCTCGGCACCCATGCCGACGAGCTTCTCGCGCAGCTTGGCGGGCGCCTCCACGAGCACCGGGCTGGCGCGGAAGTAGCCGAAGTAGACCACCATGAAGAGAGCGAAGATCCCCATCCCCGTGAGTACACCGATTCCGAAGCCCCGCACCGGCGCCTCGCGGACGCGAGGCCGCATCTTCTGCACCAGGATCACCCAGAGGATCGGCGTGGCGAACTGCAGCGTCTTGCTGATCCCGTACGCCGGCAACATCCACCGCTGTCCCGAGAAGAGGTCGAAATAGATCCACGCGGAGATCGTCGGGAAGACGATGAGCGCGATGAGGACCGCGAGATCGCGCCCTCGGCGCTCGCCGACGCCGACGAGGATCGGATCAGAAGGAGGCTCTGTACGCATCGATCAGCCGTCGCGCCTCTTTCTCGACCACGCCCCAGTCCCCGTCCTCGGCCCGCGCAGCCGCGAAGAGGCCTCCTCCGACGCCGAAGGCATCGGCGCCTGCCCTCCGGAAAGCACCGATCGTCGTCGCGTCGATGCCCCCGGTCGGCATGATCTTGATCTGCGGCAGGGGACCCTTGATGTCCTTCAGGTAGCGCGGCCCGAGGTGATTCGCCGGGAAGACCTTGACCAGATCCACGCCGAGGCTCCACGCGGTGTGGATCTCCGTCGGGCTGAAGGCCCCGGGCATGACCGGGATCCCGCGATCGACGCAGATCCGCACGACATCCGGAACGAGCACCGGCGTGACGATGAACCCCGCCCCGGCCTCGAGAGCCCGCTCGAGATCGGCGGACGAGCAGACCGTGCCCGCCCCGACGTTCGCCCGATCTCCGACGGCGGCGACCGTCGAGCGAATCGACTCCTGCGCCGCGGGAGAGTTCATGGTGATCTCGATGTTGGCGAGACCGCCCGCGCACGCGGCGCGAGCCATCTCCCGCACCGCATCGCCGCCGAAGCCACGCAGAATTCCGACGATCGGACAGTCCCGGAATCGATCCGCGTCGAACACGGAGGTCACGATCTCAGTCCCTCGTCTGGATAACCGCCCCGGCGATCTGCGGCCGCGACTCGAGATGCGCGCTTCCTCTGCCGGAATTCTCGACATCGGATCCAGGGTGGATGAACGGCTTCAGCTGTCCACGCCCGAGCCTCCCGAGCACCCTGCGCATCCCGCCACCGGCGGCCGGGTATCGGATCCGGCCGCTCCCGCACACGGGGAGCCGCTGGCTCGTCGGGCTTTCGCGACCGGACGGCTCGCATCGCTCACTCCCGGGCAACCGCGCCGCATTCTACGCGATGGGAGCCAAAAGAGCAGCCGGTAGCCTGGCGAGAAAACTAGTCGCTGACGCCGTTGCGGCCCTTGTCCTTCGCCCGGTAGAGGGCCTCATCAGCGGAGCGGTTGAGGGTGTCGACGCTGGATCCATCGTCGGGAAAGGAGGCGACACCGATGGAGATCGACAGGTCCAGCTCACGGCCTTCCATCACGAAAAGCTTGTCGCGAATCGCCGAGCAGACCCTCTCACCAACCTCGAGAGCGGCAGGCTTGTCGTGATCTTTCAGAAAGGCGACGAACTCGTCACCGCCGAAGCGGCAAGCCTGGCCGACGGTATTGCAGACCTCGCCGATCCGCCGGCCGGCCTCGCCGATGACGAACGCGCCCCAGGAGTGACCGAGGGAGTCGTTCACCCGCTTGAGGCCGTCCATGTCCATCATCAACAACGCCAGCGGTGTACCCCGACTTGCGGCGAGCTGCATCGTGGTGCGCAGCTCGTTGTAGAAACGACGCTTGACGACGAGGCCGGTGAGATCGTCCTTGAAGAGGAAGCGGTCGACCATCTCGCCACTCTGGCTGTCGACCTCGTCCTCGAGAGAGAACTTGAGGATGGTGTGGCCGAGGAAGAGCTTGTCGCCGTCCTCCAGCAGGACCTCTGCGGTGACAGGACGGTTGTTGACGAACGTGCCGTTGGTGCTCCGGCAGTCGGTGATGGTGAACTCGTCGCCGGCGTCGACCCTGTCGATGCGCGCGTGAACGCGGGAGATTTTGGTGTCGTGCAGGCAAAGGTCGGCCTCGATCGTTCGGCCGATCGTGACGCTGTCCTTTGTCAGGGGAACCCGCATGCCGGTGTCGGCGCCACGAAGGATCTGCACGCTCGCCATGTTCCGCTCGAGCTCGAGCTGCTCGAGGAAGCTCGCGTCATACTCCGCGGTCTTGCCGTCGAACAGCTCGTATTCGGGCTCATTGCTCGAACTCGACATTCCGCCACGCATCGGCTCTTGGATTCCACCTCTACCCCTCGACGCCACCGCACGAATGCGGCGATAACTCTCCACCGGAGTCTAACACACTCGACGTGATTCGGCAGAAAAGGCCCGGCCGAGACACTTCCGAGAATGCTCGAACACGTACAGACGGACGCGATCCCCTGGTGATTCCCGCGCCTGCCACTACAATACACCGCTTTCGTCCACAGAGTAGACACCGTCGAACGTGCGACCACGATCCCTGCTCGGCATCACTCTCGAGCTCCTCCGCGAGGTCGCGGCCCCGGGACCTTACCCCGCGGACGCCCGCGTCGGACGCTTCTTCCGCGAACGGCGCTATCTCGGCAGTCGTGACCGCCGCTTCATCGGCGATGCGACCTACTCGTGGCTGCGTCTGCACCACCGGGCGCGGGCGAGGTGGCAGAGCTGGACTCCCGCGGGCAGCGATGTCCCGGCGCGAAGCGTCCCCGTCGAGCAGCAAGACGACGTTCACCTTCTCGACCTCCTCGCGGTGGCCCAGGAGGGGTCCTTTCCGTGGAGCTTCCGCGAGCTCGAGCAGGTCGTCGTCGAGCTTCTCGAGGACGGGAAGCGCGAGTGGCACCAGCTCGTTCGCCAGGCGACTCACGGCGGCTTCCCCGGCGACGACGCGTGGCCCGAGAACGAGCACGAGCGATTCGCCGCGCGAACGAGCCTGCCCGTATGGATCGCGAGTCGCCTCCGGAGCCTCCACGGCGACGACGACGCGCTGAAGATCGCCGAGGCCTTCAACCGTCCCGCTCCGGTCGACCTGCGGGTCAACCTGCGTCGCACGACGCGTGAGAAGGCCCGCAAGAGTCTCTGCCGCGACCTCGACCTCGAGATCGAGCCGACACACTTCAGCCCGCTCGGTCTGAGGGTCCCGCAGCGGCGCAACCTCTCCTCGACGACAGCCAGCCGCAAGTGCTGGATCGAGGTCCAGGACGAGGGCAGCCAGCTGGCGATCCTCAGCGCTGACACGTCCGCCGGCATGACCGTCGTCGACGCCTGTGCCGGAAACGGCGGCAAGACGCTGGCGCTGGCCGATCTTCTCTTCTGCGCCGAGGAGAACACGGACTTCGTCGAGGGTGCCCGCAAGAGCCGGGTGCTCGCATGCGACATCGAGATCGCCAGGCTCCGGGAGCTCCGGCGACGGGCCCGTGACGCGCGCCTCTCGGATCGACTCGAGTACGTCCGTGTCGGCGAGCAGGGCAGCATCGAGGGGCTGCTGCCGAAGTCTCACCTAGTCCTCGTCGACGCTCCGTGCACCGGACTCGGCACGCTGCGTCGCAACCCGGAGCTCAAGCTGCGCTACACCGACGAGGACGTCCGGAACTTTCACGATCTGCAGCTCTCGATTCTCGAGCGCTTCGCGCCGCTCGTTCGCAAGCGCGGCCGTCTCGTCTACGTCACGTGCTCGTTTCTCGAGGAGGAGTGCGAGAGTGTCGCAGACGCCTTCGAGGCCGCTCACCCCGACTTCGAGCGATCGCCGTCCTTCTGGGCCTCCACCCGCCTCCCGGCGACAGCCATGAGAGAGAATCGCATCCGCCTCGACCCGGTGACGACGCAGACCGACGCGTTCTTCATCGCGTCGTGGCGTCGTATCGGCACGCCGCCGACCGCCGAGTCGCCTCCACCCGGAAACGAGGCACTCGCGCAGACGCTCGATGGCGACGATCTCTCCTGAACGACATCGCTCTCATTCGAGGGCGGCGAGGCGTACAATGACCCTGTGCCTCCCGGATCCCCCACGCCGACTCCCGCCCCGGTCCCCGCCGACGTCGCGCGGCTCGTCGCGCGCTACCGCAGGCGGCTGCGCACTCTCACGTTCCTGCGCGGGCTGGCCTGGACGACGGCCACGACGTCCGTCGGGCTCCTGGCGGCCGTTCTGACCGACCGTCTCCTCTTTCTCGACGTGGACGAGCGGCTCTTTCTGACCGCGGCCACCGTGACGATCTCGTCGGTCTGTCTCCTGCTGCTCGTCCTCGCGCCTCTTCTGCGGTCGACGGCCGCGGCGCGGCTGGCCGCCGAAATCGAGAGGGCGAATCCGCAGCTCCAGGGTTCTCTGCTGAGCACGATCGAGCTCTCATCGCGAGACGGCGAGCGCTGCTCGAGCGAGCTCCTGGCAACGCTGCGAGACCGCACGACTGTCGCCAGCCGGACGATCGATATCCGTCCCCTCGCCCCGGCTCGCTGGATCCGGGTCCCGGTGCTGCTCGCCACGCTCGCCATGCTGTCGCTCACCGGCTACGCCCTGGTCGACGTCGACGCGTTCGCTCAGCTCCTGGCACGCTTCGTCCAGCCTCGCCGTGAAGATCTGCCCAGACCATCACGGGTGACGCTGCGCGTCGAGATTCCGCAAGCCGCGGTCGCCCGGGGAGACGACGTCGAGATCCGCGTCACGGTCGAGCGGGGCTCCGCCGCCTGGATGACGTTCGACGTACGCGACGCGGACGCCTCGCCGACCGGGGAGTGGAAGACGAGCCGCGTCGGCGCCGGCGACGACGGAGCATCGGAGCTCGGCCCGGGTCAGGAGCTCGTCCACCACCTGCGAGGCGTGCATCGTGACTGCGACGTACGTGTCGAGTGCGACGACTACCGCAGTGACGTGTTCCGCGTCAACACGACCGACCCTCCCCGACCGACGGGCTTCGAGATCACCTGTCGCTTTCCGGACTACGCGGGTCGGGACGAAGAGGTCTCCCAAAAGACACGCGGCGACCTCGCCGCACTCGCCGGATCGACAGCCGCGGTGCGCGTGAAGTCGGACCGACCGTTACGATCGGGGCTCCTTCACCACGTCGACGGCCGGGTGTACGAGTCCCTGCCCGGCGATGGCCCGACGATCGTCTTCGGCGGGCTCCCAATCCGGAGAAACGGCGAGTACGCTCTCGACATCGTCGATGCGGCCGGCGTGCGGAGCACCGGTCGCCTGCGCTACGAGGTGCGCGCGCTCACCGACGCGCCACCCTCCACCGCGATCCTGTCTCCGAGGAGCAAGGAGACCGAGGTCGAGCCCGCCGGCGTCGTGGAGATCCGCTACCGCGCCGAGGACGACGTCGGCGTCGCCCACATAGAGCATAACGTAGGCGCGGGCCCCCACCCCCCGCCCCCAAAGGTACCTAAGGCGCGCCCGCCTCGACAGCGACGGAGGATCGATGTCGGCGTCTACCGTCTCCCGGTCGACTCGCTCGGGCTCGTCCCGGGTCAAACCGTCTCGATCACTCTTCGCGCGACGGACGGTCTCGGACAGGCGGCGACCTCGACATCCCGCCGGCTGCGTGTCGCCTATCCGCCCGACCCGCCCGAGGGACGGGACTGGCTCGCGCGACTCGACGCTCTTCGCCGCGGCCTGCGCGAGCTGACGCGATCCTGGGAGGAGGTCGACGTCGCCGACGGCCGCACCGAGACGCTCGAGACTGCCGCAGGACCCGCGGAGCGAGTACTCGCGATACGGCTATTCGCTGCCCGTCTCGCCGAGGTCGCTCGAGGACTGGCGAACAGCCTCGCCGCCCCGAACCCCGACCGGCCCGCCCTCGACGCGCTCGCCTTCGCGATCGGGGAGTTCGCCGACGGGGACGCCGCCGGTTTCTGGAGTCTCGTCGTCTCCGGGGTCACCGGTTCGTCACTCGACGGCAGCGCCGAGACCGAGCTGACCGACGCGAGCGAGCGCGGCAGGAAGTCGCTCGAGATCATCTCGATCGCGCTCGATACGCTCGTCAGCCTGCAGGAGCTCGAGGAGAGCCTCGAGACCACCCGGCTCCTGGCGCACGACACGCGCACACTCGTGGCGAGCCTGCAGCGGACCGCCGACGACGACAACGGCGACGGCGACGAGGTGCCGAGCCGGCGTATCGCGGCGATCTCGGCAGAGACCGTCCACGCCGCCGCGCGACTCTCCCGGCTCGCGCAGGGGCCGGACGCCATGCCACCGACGCGTGCGAACGAGCTCGGCCGGCTCGCGCGATCCCTGCTGGCGACCGTCGGCCAGGACCTGGCCTCCGCGTCGAGCTCCCTCGCGGCAGGACGGAGGGAGGCGACACTGGAGAATCTCCAGCGTGCGATCAGCGCGGCGGAGGGCCGACGCCTCGAGATGCTCGACGCGTGGAGACGCGCGAGCATCGCCGCGCGACGCGCACGCGCGTCTCTGCAGCCCTCGGGCTCGGTCGCCGCGAAGATCGACACGATCGCCTCGACCTTCGAGGCGACCGGCGCCGCTGAAGACCCGGCCCGGCTGCGCCTCCGGAGTGCCCGACGCGCGGTCGCGCTCATCGCCCACTACCTCGGCCAGACCCGATCGTACGAGTACGCGGACTTCGAGTCCGTCTCCCTGCTCGGCGCCGTGCGAGAGATCCTCGAGCAGGCTCTCGAGGACGACCTCGAGGACCGGTCACTCGCGGCGGAGCAGCGTGCCGACCGTCGCCGCGAGCGCGCGGCGAGCCTGCGCCGCCTGGCGAACGCCTACCGGGACATCCGTGAAGCCATCGAGATCGGTCACGCCGCGCGGACCGCACACTGGATCGCCGGCGGCGAGGAGGCGATCGCCTGGCAGCTCCGCACGACGCGCGAGCTCCACGTCCGGCGAATCGGCTTCCTGCGTCGCTCCCAGACCGACCTCGTGGAGTCCGTCGAGCTGCTCGTGTCCCGACCGCCGGTCGTCGCGGACCCGGCCGACGGCGTCGATCCGTCCACCGACACTCCGCGCGACCGCGCACGGACACTCTCCTCGGAAGCCCTGCGAGCGGCGAGGGAGGCCCTCGACCTCCTGACGACCGACCCTGCCGATCCGCGCGCCGCAGCGGTCTCGGCACGACTCGCGGCAGTGGCCTTCGACGACATGACCGCGAGCCTCGAGGAGGCGCGCACGCTCGCCCTGGAGGGAGCGCGAGACGCCCGACGCTGGCTCGCAGCACGCCGTGGCTCGATCGTCGACAGGCTCCTGCGCCTCGCGACGGGGTGGAGTGAACACGCGTCGCGACTGCGTGTCGTCGCCTCCCGGATCGCTCCGAGCGGCGACGACATCTCCTCGCTGACATCACGCTCGCTCGTGGAGCACGACGAGAGCGTCCGCGACGCGCGCGAGCTCGCGACGGACATGCGCCGTGAGGCGGACCGGCTCGTCGCCGCGGGTGCACGCTCCGCCCGGATCCGGGCGGTCGACCGGGCTGCGAGCCGTCTCGTCGGCGTCCTGACGACCGATCTGCCTCGCGCTGCCGGGGACCTCCGCGCGACCTTGACGACCGATCGCGAGGACCGCGTCCTCCTCTACTCGTCGGCGGCCGGGTCCCTCGACGAGGCCGCGGAGAAGACGGTGGCTCTGGCCGACGCGCTCGCGCTTCTCGGCGAGGACGAGCTCGCGGCGCTCGAGGGAGCGGACATCGACGGGCTCGTGCGTGCGGCGCGAGACGCCGCCAGGCGAGAAGCGCCGAGCCGGGAGGAGATCGCGCTGCGCGCCCGGACACTGCTCGCGGCCGGCTCCACGGCGCTGCGCACGCTCGGAGCCAGACTCTCCGAGAGCGTCGAGAAACGCCGCCTGATCGATCACCTCTCCGCCGCGGTCGCGAGCCTGCGTCTGGCGATCGAGCGTGCGGAGGGGGGAGACGCAGGCGCCGGAAGCGACGCCCTGCGCGTCGGGCTCGATCACTTCGAGGCAGCCGTCGCGCTCGTCAAGAAGATGCGCGGGGACGCCGAGAAGGTGCTCGCACCGGGTCCGCGGGACAGCGGCACGGCCACGGCACCGTCCTCGGAGGATTCCGTCGACTCCGAGCTCGACGCGGCCCGCAAGGAGCTCGAGGAGCTGCTCGCGACGCACGCGGCGCAGAAGGAAGCCGACGCGCTCCTCGACGAGCTGCTGCGGCGAGAGAGCTCGAGTCCCGACGCCGAGATGCAACGGCAAGCGGCCGACGCCGCCGACGAGGTCGCCAGGGCGATCGAGGAGCAGGCGATGACCGAGAGGCGTCTGCTCGAGATCATCAACCGGCTCCTGGTAACGGAGAAGGACGGACGGGCGATCGCCGAAGAGGAGCGACGGATCGAGGAGGAGACCCGCGAGGTGCTCGCCGCATCGGCGGACGGCGACGCGATGCAGCGTCTGGACCGGGAGTTCCGGCCGAGACAGGGGACGCTCGTCGATCGAATGACGCCCGTCGTCGACGGATTCCAGGCGATCGGCTTCAAGCTCTCCATTCTCGTCCCCGACGTCTTTCACGCCTTTCAGAAGGCCGCCGCGTCGGCGCGACCGGTGATCGAGTCGATGCGGGAGGCGCGCGACGCACTCGGCGAGTCCCGCCCCGAGGAGTCGGTCGATACTCTGACGGCCGCGAACACGAGACTCGGCATCTTCCTCGGCCACGTCGATGCCACGCGACGACGCGCACTGGAGGCCATCGCCGCCGCGAGGCAGCGAGACGGCGGCGATCCCGGCGCCGCGATGGAGCGAGCGCTTCGAGACGCGAAGGAGGCCACGCGGATGATCGCCAGCGGCCGACTCCAGGAAGCGAAGCGGCGCCACCGGGCCACACGGCAGAGTCTTCTCGCCGCCGGGCGGGCGATCCGCAAGCGCCTCGAGGAGATCTCGCTCCCCGATGGCCCCGAGGGCGCACTGCTCTCACGCCTTCTCGAGGAGGAGGCCGCGCGCCACGGACTCGTCTGGACGGTCGAGACCCGCGGAGAGAAGTTTCGGAGCGACGACGACAGCCAGGATTCGGCCGCCGACATGCCGTTTCCCGTGGCGTACCGCGAGCTCGTCCGCGCGTACTTGCAGGCGATCGCACGAGAGCCCTGAGAACCAGGAAAGAACGAGGTGACGCGATGACGGCAGAATCAGAGCCACGGACCGGAGTCGTCGAATGGTGCGCACTCACGGTTCCCAACCCCGACCTGCTCCGCGACTTATACGAGAGCGTCGTCGGCTGGAAATCCGAAGACGTCGCGATGAACGAATACGACGACTACGCGATGAGCTCGCCTGCGACCGGGAAGACCGTCGCAGGCATCTGCCACGACCGTGGCCCGAACGCGAAGCTGCCGCCGCAGTGGCTGATCTACATCGTCGTCGAGGATGTGGACGCGAGCGCGGGCAAGTGCGTAGAGCTCGGCGGCGAGGTCGTCGACGGCCCACGTGACATGGGAGGCGGAAGGTTCTGCGTCATCCGCGATCCCGCCGGCGCGGTCTGTGCGCTCTTCCGCGGTCCGGAGTTCACGGACAGCTAGGGCTCGTCGGACAGCCCGCCAGCTCGACGCACTGCGAGGTCTCGGCGCCGGGCACGGCCAGCGGATGCGCTTCACCGCCCCGGAACAGGAACTGCAAAATGACGACCGCGTCGGTGATCACGACCGATGCGGCGTCGGTCCCCGCGATCAGCGCCACGTTCGAAGCGTCTCGCGACGATCCATCCCCGCAGGGAAAGCCCCCTTCTCCACCGAGAAAAAGCACGTCGAGCACACAGAGCGCGTCGGAGAGGTCGAGGCGACCGTCCTGATTGCAGTCGCCGGGAAGCTGCGAGCCCCCCTGACCCTCGCAGTCACGCTCGGGGGCCTCGACGCTGATCAACACCGAAAGGTCACGATTCGTGAACGTGAGATCGTCGCGCCCGTCGGCGTTGAGGTCCCTCACGACCAGGTGAAATACGGGGCCACGAGTGCTGACACGCTCGTCCACGCCGAAAACCCCTTCGACGTTGCCGAAGAGCAGTGACAGATCGGACGAGCCGTGATTCGCCGTGACCACATCCGCGTGGCCGTCACCATCGAGATCGCCTCCCGAGATCGCCACGGGACGGCTTCCGACATCGACGGAGACGGCGCCGGCGAATCCGCCCTCCGTGCGTGCCAGCAGCACGGACACATCGTCGCTCCCGGAGTTGGCGCTGACGAGATCGAGGCGACCGTCACCGTTCACGTCGATCGCGATCAGTCCGCGAGGCGCAGCGCCGACGGGGAGCACGACGGCATCCGCGAAGCCGCCATCGGGGAGAGCGGCGAGCACCGTGACGCTGTCGGCCCCCTCGTTCGCGGTCGCGAGGTCGAGCAGGTCGTCGTCGTCCAGATGAGCCGCGACGATGGCGACGGGGCGGGCACCGACCACGAACCTGAGCGGATCCCGGAAGCGCCCGTTCCCGCGACCGGCAAGCACCGCGACATCGCCGGAATCACGATTGACGGTGGCGGCGTCCAGGTCCCCGTCCGCGTCGAAATCCGCGATCACGACTCCGACAGGCGCCCCGTCGACCGGGACGCTCGGCGCGGATGTGTACCGGTCCTCGGGACGGCCAAGTCGGACGGAGAGCCGGTTCTCGCGCGGACTCACCGTGACGATGTCGACGATACCGCTGCTGTCGAGATCCGCGATCGCGATCCCCTCGGGGCCGTCGGGAACGCTCACCTCCGCGAGCCCGCGGAAGTAGCCGGAGCCCGAGCCTCCGAAGGCGATGATCTCCGACTCGCTCACGCTGGCCACCGCGATGTCGGGGACGTTGTCACCGTCGATCAGGCCGACGACGAGCGCTCCCGGACGGTCGCCGCCGTCGAAGAGCTCCGCGGCGTGAAGCGTCAGATCCCCGCGACCGAGGAGCACGGACACGCTGCCGTCGCGGTTGTTGGCACAGATGATGTCCGCGTTGCCGTCCGCGTCCACGTCCGCGAGCGCGAAGTGTCGCGGCGAGCCCCCGGTGGGAAAGTACCGCGGCGTCTTGAAGATGCCGCGACCACGACCGAGGAGAACCGCGACACTGTCGGACTCGGCGTTGCAGACGACCATGTCCGGTCCTCCGTCGCCACCCAGGTCCGCGAGGGCGATAGCGCTCGGCGTCGCTCCGACCGAGGTCGAACGCTCGCCGGCAAAGGTCCCGTCCCCGTTGCCGAGCCGCACGCGGAGGAAGTCGGGGTGGCTGTCGGGATCCACCTGCGTCATCGCCAGGTCGTCGTCGCCGTCCCCGTCGAGATCCGCGGCCAGCACGAAGAGTGGGTCGTCCTGTGTGTCGAGCGTCGGGGCCGACGTGTAGCTGCCGTCGCCGACACCGAGCAGGATCGACACATCGAGCGAACCCTCGTTGGCGACCGCGAGATCCGGGATGCCGTCGACATCGAAGTCACCGATCGTGATGCTGACCGGACGACCACCGACGCCGACACGACTCTCGGGGGCGAAGGACCCGTCACCGGCGCCGAGCAATATGGAGATGTCGTCCGTTCCTCGATTCGCGGTGACGAGATCGAAGGCGCCGTCACCATCGAGATCGGCGGACACGATCGAGACTGGACCGCCACCGACGCCGAAGACGGCAGGGGCACCGAGCCCGTCGCGACCACGCCCCGCGAGCACCGCCACCTCGTCGTCGCTCGAGTTGGCCGTCGCCAGATCAAGGCTGCCGTCACCGTCGAAATCCACCAGAGCGAGCGACCTCGGGTCTCCTCCGACGGTCACCGAGGTCGCTTCCTCGAACGTGGCATCGCCGTGACCGAAGAGCAGGGAGACATCGTTCGAGCCCGAGTTCGCGGTGACGATGTCGAGGTTGCCGTCTTCATCGAGGTCGCCAACGACGACGAACCGGGGGCGGTCCCCCACCGCGATATCGACGACGACATCAAAGCCGTGAGGCGCCGGAGAGCACTCGTCCGGAACCCCGTCGCCGTCGCAGTCGCGACTCGTGCCGTCTGCGATGTCGTCAGCGTCCTGCACACCATTGAGGTTGCAGTCCCCGGCGTCAGCAACCATGGTGCAGAAGAGCGAGATAAGAAGTGCGCGCGACGAGGCGCTGACGCAGCGTGTTCGCATGGACAACCGTCGGTGTAGAGAGAGACCGTATCCCGACATCGTACCGAACAAGCGAGCCGGGTCAATCGACTCATGGAAGGAGTCGCAGCACAGATCATGGCGAACAAGAGGCCGACACACGGCAGCGAGTGCGCGACTCGGCGCGACAACGGGTTCTGCTGACAGACGTGCTTCGGTTAGACTCGCCGTCGTGAATCCGACCCTCGTCACGCTCGCGCTGCTCACCACGGTCCCCGCGCAGGACACGCCCGGAAAGGACGGGGTCCCGACGGATCCTCCGGTCATCGTGGCGCCCGACTTCCGCAAGATCTACGCCGAGACCCCGGTGACTCGTGCTGTCGACCGCGGCATCGAGTACCTCGCGTCCCGGCAGCTTCCCGACGGCAGCTGGCTGTCACCGGGCTACGGCAAGAACACCGGCATCGTCAGCCTCGCGGTGATGGCGCTGCTGGCGCGCGGCCACCAGCCCGGACGCGGCGAGCACGGCGAAGTTATCGAGCGCGCCGTCGCCTGGGTTCTCGCGAACCGCAAGGGTGGACTCATCATCCGCGACACCTCGCACGGCGAGCTCTACAGCCACGGAATCTCGACGCTCATGCTCGGCGAGGTCGTCGGCATGATCGATGATGATCGACCGGGACTGGAGGTGGTTCATCGCGTCCATCGCACTGCCGTGGACCTCATCCTCCGCGCTCAGAACGTCCCGAAAGACCGCTGGAACCTCGGAGGCTGGCGCTACACGCCGTCCTCGGAGGTCTCCGATATCTCCGTATCGGGCTGGCAGCTCCTGGCGCTACGCGCGGCACAGGATGTCGGGCTTCCGGTGCCGAAGAAGAACATCGCGCAGGCGGTCGGGTACATCGCGCGCTGCAAGCACCCCACCGGAGGGTTCTCGTACCAGCCCGGCGGCGATCCCAACACCGGACGCACGGGCACGGGAATCCTGGCGCTCGAGATCTGCGGCAAACACGGCAGCGACGAGGCTCGCCGCGGCGGCGACTGGCTGCTGCGCCATCCGCCGGAATGGAGCGGACCCTTCTTCTACTACGGAGCGTACTACTCCTCGCAAGCGATGTACCAGCTCGGTGGTCGCTACTGGAAGAGCTGGCAGCCGGTCAGCGAGAAGCTCCTCGTCCGGAAGCAAGCCGGCGACGGCAGCTGGCCGGCGCCACCCGGCGCGACGCACGAGGAGCAGGCCGGGCCGGTCTACGCGACGGCGATGGCGATCCTCAGCCTCAGCGTCGAGTTTCGCTACCTGCCGATCTACCAGCGCTAGCCGTGCGCGGCTGCCGGGGCTCCGCGACACGGCACGCCCGCGAGCGCGAACGGGCCGGACTCGACGATGACGATGGACCGAGAGCCGAAGAACTCCTCCCAACCGTACTCACGCAAGCAGCTGTACCTGATCGCGGTGGCGCTCTTCCTGATCGTTGCGATCCTGTCGACGCTGATCTGGCTCTCCGTCCAGCTCGCCGTGACGGGCTAGCCACTCTCCGACCCCTCCGGACAGCCTCGCATCGCGCGGCGAGACCACCGGCACACGTGCCCGGGTCGATCACGGCGGCGAAGCCGACGACGAGCTGCCCGTCGAGGGCGACCTCCCGGACGAGGAGTCGGTCCAGGTGATCCTCGATGGCCTCGACTGCGGGAAAACGGTCCCCGGGAGGTCCCGACCGACCGGGCTCCGCCGACCGACCGACAACGACGAGGTGCCCTGCGGCTCGACGCCGACTCCCTGGCGAATCACCCGGTCCGGCGCGTCGAATCTCCGGACGCGTCACCGGCCGCGGATTCGACAAGCCGCTAACGGAGCCTTCCGGTATACTGTCGCATTGTACGGCTCTTTCCGCAGTCTCGACGCCGAGGAGAACCGGCACGACGAGCGATGTGGCCCTACCGTCCACGACGCCTCAGCGACCTCCTGGATGCACCGGAAATCGGCCTGCTGCTCGGGTACGGCGTCTCGCAGCTACTACGCTCCGACGTCGCCGTGTTCGAGCCGAGCCCGGAAGGCGGAGCCGTCGCGATCGAGCCACCGGCCGATCTCACGCGTCTCCACGAGAGCCCCTTCTGCCACCTGCTTCGACACGGCCAGATCAGCGGCGCACGCGCCTTCGACGGCGCTGACGCGGAGTGCGCCCGCTGCGAGCTCAAGCTCGCGACGCGGGTGCTGGAATCCGCCGGCGGGCTTTCCTCCGCCGGCGGGGGGGCCCGGCACGCCTCCCCGCCGGCGCGCCCCCGCTGCCCCCAGGGGCTGGGCGACCGGGGGACCCCGGGGCGCGTCCCCCGTGTCCCGCTGGCCGCGGTCATCGCGGGACGCCGTGTCGAGTCGCCAGAGGATCGCGTACGCATCGTCAAACGCGTCGGCAAGATCGGCAAGCTGACCCGCGGCGAGGTGCGCAGTCTCGAGGAGTCCGGCTCGGGGGTCGTCGCGGCGATCCGCCCCCGCGAGGACCGAGCTCGCGAGCTGCTGACCCGGGAGGTCGCGGACATCCCGCAACTCGACGGGGGCCTCGACGACAACCTCGAGCGGCTCGCCGATCTGCTCGCGACGCTGGCCGAAGGTCGCTACGAGCTGGCGCGGAGATCCTGGGAAGACCGCCTCCTGGCCCGGGTGGTCGCGGAAGGTTCCGAGCTGCCGCAGCGACGGGCGATCGTGCTCAGGTGGGTCGAGGGCGCCGTCCGTCGCCTTCACCGTCTGCTCGGCAACCGTTTCGTCGCACTCTTCGCGCGCTTGCCGGAGGATCTCGGCAAGACCGATCAGCCGCTCCGGCTGCTGGCTCAGAGCGGTCTGACGAGCGATGCGCGCGTCGACCTTCGCGACGAGACTCCGGCCATGTCGCTCGACGCCACGACGGTCGTCGAGCCTGCGGAGACCCTCGAGGAGTGCGTCGGCCGAGCTCTCGAAGGAGCCTCGTCTCTGATCAGCGCGCTGCGTCCGACGGCAGCTTGCCCGGAAACCTGGAAGGACGACCTGACCAAGAGCATCTTCGTCGCCGCCTGCCGCGAATGCCCCGGCCTCGAGATCGTCGTCGCCTTCGGTCCCGCGAACGCCGACCCCGTCGCCGAGCCACGCAGGGACGACTTCAGCGTCCTCTGGCGTGCCGCCCGACGTATCGGCGAACGCTACCTGCTGGCCGCCTGTGAGTCGGTCCGTCGCGCAGACGCGGTGCGGCTCGAGCGCTTCGACAAGGTCGCGCTCGCGAAGAAGCCCACGGGACCGCTGCGCCCGCAACGATTCGACGTCCGCAAGCTCCTCGTCACGGCCGTCAGCTCCTTGTCGACGGAGGCCGAAAAGAGAGGCGTGACCTTCGACACGCGAGCGCTTCCCGAGAAGGCGATGCTCGAGGCGGACCGCAAGAAGCTGATGGACGTCTTCGCCTGCCTTCTTCACTACATCATCGACGTGGCGGTGCCGAACTCCACCGGTGATCGGCCCTCCGTGGTCCTCTCCATCCGTCGCCATCGACGCGACCGACGCCGCTGGATCATCGTCTTCGACATCGTTGGACGCTTCCTGACGAGCCAGGAGCGACGGCGGCTCTTCAGCCCCGCCAACGGCGCCCGGACGGAGCCGGACGCGACGACCCCGAGCAGCGCGGTCTCCTTCCGCGAGGCGCAGCAGAGCGTCTCGTGGCATCGCGGACGGCTCAAGGTCGAGAGCGAGCGCATCACCCAGGAAGAGGACACCGACAGGACGCCCGGCTCGGCGCAGTGGACCGGACGCACCCTGATCACGATCGACATCCCCGAGCGGGCGCCGCGCCATCCGCTCCCCGTCAAGGGCGAGACTGCCCGGCAAGACGAGGGCCACACGCCGCGAGACGGCGGGAGCGCCAGGGCCAGTTCCGCAGTCCCCGAGAGCCCGAGTCGACGAGGCCGGGGCCGCCGTCAGCGATCTCGCGAGGGCCCATCTCGAGAAGGTCCCTCCCGGCAATCTCAGTAGCGATAGACCGCCGCGATCCCGGTCTGCGTCGGCATCTCTCCCGACTTCAGGACGAGGGCGTCGCCGCCGTGACCGATCGTCAGCTCGGCCAGCTCGTCGTAGAGATCGACATCGTACGCATTCTTGTGCTCCTCGCCGGGCACGATGTCACCGCTGGAGCGGTCGAGCATTCCCCAGCAGCGCCTGCCGCTCTCGACGCAGAGACGCTTGACTCGACCCTGCGCGGCAGCCCGAGCGATGTCGCCCATGCTGCTGCTTGCGTGCCCCCTCGACAGCGCGAGAGCGAACTCCTCGTTCGCCGCCGCGACGCGCTTCTCGCGCACCGGCCGCAGGAGCTCGAGCACGGACTCCGCGAGCGAGTCGGTCGACCGGCTGCCCCCGTCGATGGCGATACCGTCGGCGACGAGCGTCGGCAGCGACGCAACCTTGCGAAAGAGGCTCTGGTGCTGCTTCTGCGCTGCGAGAATCAGAGGTTTCGTCGAGCCCCGGAGCACGCCCCTCGACAGCCCCTTGGAGATCTCACGAAAGAACCGCTCGACGTCGGCTCGCCCTTCATCGCCACCGCCGCCGACAGCGTGGTGCATGCGACTCTCCCCACGCGCGCTCGACGAGCCCTCCACCCCGGGGATGTCCTCGACGCTGGACGGCACACCGTTGAGCGGGACGGGCTGCAGTGCCTTGCGCCAGCCATCGTAGAGGGTGACGCCGTGAAGGCTGACGACGAGGAGCCAGTAGCCCGTCCCGCTCTGCAGGTAGCGGATCACCGGCTTGGTGTGAAACGAGCCACCGACGACCTCGAGCTGCGGAAACTCGACCGGCAGCCGGTACGCCGCGAAGTAGTCCGGCGCCGCAAACACCGCCGTTCCCTCGCTGCCGTGCTCCCAGAACGCGGGCTCGTCGAGAGCCCGCAGGCGATGGCTGATCTCCCGGCTCACTTCGCTGGTCTCGTCGCGAGTCAGCATCTTCTCGACCTCCCGGCAGAGATTGCGGTAGAGGATGCTGTCCGATCGCGAGTCGGTCTTGCGACGATGCGACGGAAAGTAGATCGACACGCACGGCCCCTCCCGATCGGCGAGCAGCTGCTCCAGCGACTCGAGCGTGAAAACGAACGACACGGGGCTGCCGACCTCGGCGAACCGATGCCTCATTTTTCCCTCCTTCTTCCCTGTGGATGCGAGAGCGCCTTCTCCGGGGCTCAATTGTCATCAAATCGGACCCGGGGTGAAGGACGGAGTCGGTTTCCGGTGCCCGCTCCGCCCTGGAGACCGGCCTCCTCGTCCCGCCAGCCACCGGAGGACGCCCGACGCCGACTCGACATCCACGGAGCGCCTATCCGGACGCCAATCTCGAGTCTGGCGTTCCGCGGCCCTGGCGGGAGAATGGCGACTGCCCGGCCAGCGCGCTGGAGAGGCTCCGTGCGGCCAGCCGACGAGACCGGAGGCAGGAGTCGTGGAGCTGACCGAGCCGGGCAGTTTCGAAACCGCACAGGACCTCGAAGACCGCCGCCTCGGCGCGGTGTGCTGAACGGAGACTCCACCCGTGTTCCGACTCGAGAAGGCCCTTCACAGCGGCTGCCAGGCGTGGCACAGAGGCGATGTGGTAACGGCCGTCGAGATCCTCCAGAACGTCCTGGCCGAGCGACCCGGCGCACTGGAAGCCCTCTTTCCGCTGGCACGCGCACTTCACGAGAAGGGTGAGAGCGACCGTGCCCTCACCATGCTCGACGTCGCCGTCGAGGATCTCGTCGACAAGACCGGCGCGCTCGCGCACCGCGCGCTCATCCGTTTCGACCTCGGTGACGGCGACGGACTGAGTCGGGATCTCGCCGCTCTGGGCTCCGACAACCCGATGGCAAGCGCCCTGAGCGCCCTCGCGAGCGCCCGTCGAGGCGACTGGCAGACCGCTCTTCTGCCGGCGTTCTCCCTGTGGAACGCCGAGCTCGTCGGGCGGCTTCTGGCGGCCCTGGAGGAGCTCCACGCGCAGCGCCGCGAGATGAACGACGACGACTTCCACCACCGGCTGTTCTCCGCGCACCCGGCGCACGCGGACGCCGGTCAGGCCGCGGATCCCCGTCCCCTCCCCGAGAGCTTCTCGAAGCGCACGGACTGGTCGAACGAGCTCGTCGGGCGCTTCGACGCGCACGACCTTGACGCCGTCCTCGTCCTGGCGCGCCACGAGAACGCCGCGGACTGGCACGATGACGCATCGCGACCGCTCGAGGTCTTCGCGTCGCTGGCGCGAGAGCCCGTCGCAGAGGCCCTGCGCCTCGTGGACGAAGCGCTCGCGTCAGTCGGTCCGGGCCTCGACCTTCACTTCCTGCGCGGCCTCGCGCTGATCCACGACGGCAAGACGAGCGCTGCCTCGCACGCCTTCGTTCGCGCGGCTCGCTGCGACGACACCGTCATCCACGACGTCGTCACGGCCCTCGCCCGCGAACTCGACATCGGGCTGCAACACGAGTGATGCCTCCGAGGGGCCGCCGGCCCTTGAGCGCGGACGGCTGTTTTCGTACTCTGTAAGGTGACCCTCAGAGGTCCCTTCCGGGCCCGACCGACGACGTCCCTCCCCGATCTCGGCGTTCACGACAAGCTCCCGATATGCGACACCTCCACGACTGGACCCTCAAGAGCGCCGACGGCCGCCAGTTCCAGGTCTCCCTGCGAGAGGGTGACAGCCTCTCGCTCGGGCGTGACCTCACCTGCGACGTCAGCCTCCTCGATGCCGGCGTCTCGCGTCACCACGCGACCCTGAGCGTCGAGAACGGCGAGCTCTGGATCGAGGACATCCACAGCCAGAACGGCACCTTCGTCAACTCCGAGCGCACCACGCGTCAGGTGCTGCGAGCGGGCGACGCCATCACGCTCGGGCGCGTGCACCTGACGGTTCGCGAGGCCGAGACGGTCGAGGAGCTCGAGGCCGCCGCCGCCGCCGCCGCCGCCGAGAGCCACGACACGGCGCGCGTCGAGAATGCACCGCTGTTCCCCGGCCCGCCGCGCTGGTCGTCGAGACGACACGTGACGCCCGACGAAGGCACCCGGTGCGACCCCACGGGAGAGCGTCCGACGCGGCTGCTGACCCTCCTGGAGGGTCAGCTCGGCCGTGTGCGTCGCCACCTCGTCGACGGCGACCGTCTGGACACCGCCTCCCACGACGACCTCGCCGAGCTGTCGGTGGCGATGCGCGCGCTCACCGTGATTCTCGGCGCCGAGACCTCGAGCCCTCGACGTATCGATCTGTCGAGCACGGTACGACAGATCGTCGCCTGCTCGACGCTGGCGATCGAGCCGAGCGCCATCGAGGCCGAAGCGCCGATCGAGGTCGTCGCGCCACCGGAGAGCGTCGGCCTCGCCATCGAGCTGCTGCTGTCCTCCGCACGACGGCTGGCGACGGACATCGTCCTTCGCGTATCGACGCTCCCCGGATCGTCGACCGCGAGAATTCGCCTCGAGGCCCACCCGTGCACGGACGCCGCGGAGCGAATCGACTGGAATGATCAGGACGTCGGGCTCGTCATCGCACGCCACCTCGTCGAGACGCTGCAGAACGCGAAACTCCGCGTCGATCCGGGTGCCGGACACCTCGACCTCGAGATCGCCCTGGTGACGACGGTGTCCCGGAGCCCACACGCGGAGCTCACCTAGAGACCGGCTCACCGTTCACCGCCGACCTGCCCGGGCCCTCACACCAGCGCTGCCCGGGCCCTCACACCAGCGCTGCCCGGGCCCTCACACCAGCGCTGCCCGGG
>CAYMLL010000006.1:55180-65897 GCA_964390645.1 uncultured Planctomycetia bacterium
CCCTCACGCCAGCAATCCGTAGCCGAGGTTGTCGAGAATCTCGTGGACGCTGTCCGCGATGAGGCGGACCTTGAGGTCGCGCACCTGATCGAGAAGAGGGCCGAAGAAGACGTTCGCGTCCTGCGAGTCGCTGTGGACCGGATCACCGGATTCGTCGAAGTCGACCGGATAGCCCTTCTCGACGTCCTTGCAGTCGAGGAGTCGCTTCGAGCGCTCGAGCAGCCGGGGCCCGATGGCCTGGGGGATGTAGCTCCACGCGTTCATGCCGACGACACCGAGCGGCCCCAGCCGTCGCTGATCGGCGACGGCGAGCTTGCGAATCGAGCTGAAGCCGTGAACGATCAATCGGCTGCCCACCCCCCGCCTGGCGAGCTCCTCGAGAATGCCCCACTGAACGCCGACCTGCTGCGCGTGAATCGACTCGGTGCCGATGTTGGGCACGACCAGCTCGAAGCCGGTGCGCTCGAGGTACTCCTCGATCCGCGACGGATCTGTGAAGGCCGACTCACTGAGGCCTTCGCCCGCGGCGGCGACCTCCTCGAGGCACCCTTCGAGGACCTTCTTCCGTCCGCTATCGCGGAGAAACGCGCGGTATTCCGAGGAGTTCTTCACGTTCTCTTCGAAGGGCGAATGAGTGTCGTCGAACATCACGCTCGAGAACAGGTCTATGAAGTCGAGGTCGCGCAGCAGCTCGTTCTGCGACTCGACGCCACCCGGTAGCGTATGATGCCCGTGATCGTAGTGGTGCGTCAGCGCAACGCGACCGAAGTCGGGGTCCCCCTCCTCGGTGAGGATCTGCATGAACGAGACGGCCATACGCGCCGCGCGAAACAGCCGGCGGCGATACTCGACGGGATCGCCGCCCTTCGACGGCAGCCGGTGATCCGCCATCAGGTAGCGTGGCAGCTGCTGGAAGATGTAGTGACCGACGGTGCTGAAGATACCGATCGGCAGGACGTCGATCCCGTGCTCCGCAGCGAACCTCGCCGCACCCCGGACGATGCCCTGGATCTGGTCCTGGTCGCTGTAACCGATGCGCGCCATGACGAGCTGCTTCGCGGCGCAGCGGCGGTAGAGATCCTGCGTCCCGTCATAGTCGAGGATAAGAGGCATTCACTGGCTCCGTGCGAAAGGGGCAAGACGGCGCATTATGCGCGAACGTTTCGAGGGTGTCACGCGTCGAACATGGCTGTCGATGTTCGGGCGTGACGTGGCCGTAGGATACCGCTCGATCGTAGCAGGCTCGCCAATCGGGGCCGATCAGAGAGGGTGGACGAAGTCACCGGAAATGCGCGTCGAGTGGTCGGTGATGATGATCCTCCAGTACTTCTTCTGGGGGGTCTGGCTCGTCAGCGCGACGCCGTACCTCGGGGACATCGCGGGCTTCACGAGTACGCGGGTCCGCTGGATCTGCGGGATGTCGCCGCTCGCGACGATCATCTCGCCGTTCGTCGCCGGCATGATCGCCGTGGAGCTTCCTCTGGAGCAAGAAAGCCTCGCAAGACATCTTCGCAACGGTGAAGACCAGCTGCACGTACAGCACGTCAGGGGACACCTCTGCGACCGTTCGCGCCGCTCACGCGGTCGCTCGCTTCTGGCCGCACGACGGGCACGCCCCCCTCGATTCCGAGGGGAACGGGACGATCTGCTCCCCCCTCGCGGTACACTCCTCGTCGGTACACCCGGTATCGATGGGTGGTTCACCGGAGGTCGCCATGTTGCAGATCGCGACCGCGGCGGCTGGCCATGCAGTCCGCCCGGGAACGATGTTGTCCGGAAGCGAAGCGACCCACCTGCTTTTCAAGCCGCGACGATACGATTAGAATCCCGGCTCACTTGAAATCGTTGTCTCTTTTCCCTGCGAGTGGCAATCACCATGAATTCCAACCGTCCAAAGCTCTTCCTCATGATGCTCCTGGAGTTTTTTATCTGGGGCGCCTGGCTGCCATTGATCTTCGGCTACCTTCCCAGTCTCAACTTCAGTCCCACCGAACAGGCCTGGACCCTGAACGCCTTTCCGATCGCAGCCATCGTGGGGATGTTCTTCAGCAACCAGTTTGCGGACCGGAGTTTCGCTGCAGAAAAATTCCTGGCTTTCAGTCACCTGGTAGGAGGCGCTGCGATTCTCGGCTGCGGCTTTGTCACCACCTTCTGGCCGTTCTTTACTCTCATGCTGGTGCATTGCCTGCTTTACGTCCCCACCATCTCCATCACCAATTCGATTGCCTTTTCGCATATCGATGACCCCAAGAAGAACTTTCCCATCGTGCGCACGGGAGGCACGATCGGCTGGATCCTGGCTGCGATCCCCTTCACCTTCATCCTGGTGGACTGGGAAAGCGTCGACGCGATGGACCATCAGGGCTTCAAGGACTGGCTGGGCGCCGTGCTCGGTTCCGGGCTGACAGGGGACGCGCTGAAAGCGGCCACCAAGTGGACTTACGTGGCTGCCGGCGTCGCCTCGTTCGTGTTGGCGGCATTCAGCTTCACCCTCCCACACACGCCGCCCAAGAAGGTAGAGCGTGGAACGGTGGGCGGGCTTGCCTGGCTGGAGGCGGCCAAGTTGCTCAGGCATCCGTTCATCGCGGTTCTCTTCCTGGTCACCTTCGCCGACAGCTTTGTCCACAACTGTTATTTCAACTGGACTGGACGATTCCTCGGGGCACCTGTTGAGGCGGGTGGTGTGGGCATCGCCGGAAACTGGATCATGCCCGTCATGACGGTGGGACAGGTGGCCGAGATCCTGACCATGCTGATACTCGGCGTCGTGCTCAAGAAGCTGGGCTGGCGCTGGACCATGGTCGTCGGTGTGCTGGGCCATGCCGCGCGATTCGCAGCCTACGCGTTTTTCCCTGAACACCAGATGCTGATTATCGTGATCCAGGTACTGCACGGGGTTTGCTACGCCTTCTTCTTCGCCACCGTGTACATCTTTGTCGATGCCTATTTCCCCAAGGATGCCCGCTCCAGTGCGCAGGGCCTGTTCAACCTGATGATCCTGGGTATCGGGGCGCTGGCGGCCAACTCCATCTGCCCCTACCTGTTCGACGAGGTGTTCACCGAGAACGCTGTCACGGACTTCCATGGCCTGTTCATGGTTCCCCTGATCTGTGCGAGCGTCGCTGCGGTGGCGCTGGCCCTCTGCTTCCACCCACCGGAAGTTTCTGTCGCGGAAGCCCTGGACGAGGAGGCGTCCAGCGAAATGGACGGGCCGGCCCTGTCGAGCTGACGGCGGTGACAGGTGCGACGCCCATGGCGAGGCTCTGCCAGGAGGAGGCTCTGCCAGGAGGAGGCTCTGCCAGGAGGAGGCTCTGCCAGGAGGAGGCGGACTGCGAGCCCGGCCAGGAATGAGCCAGAGCCGGACGATGCCCTGCCGGCCTTGGCAGAGCGCCGCCAGTGGACGCTGATGACAGACGATCCTCTGGCAAGCTCGGTCACGGAGGACAGGGCCCGGCTGGATGCAGGTCAGGAATTCCTGCTGGTGGACTGCCGGGAACAGCTGCGAATCTTTACCGGTATCGGAGATACCAGCTCTCGCCAAGGGTCCGTCCCGGAGCCGAGATCTCGACGGCAGCTCCCGGCGATTCCCCGGGTCCCGACCCGTCGAACGACGCACCCGGATACCCTCGGAGTCCGCGGCCGTGCAGGCGAGGTCGACATCTCCGGCAGAGGAACCCGTCGGAACGGCTCGCCGTCGCCGGAAGGATCCTGGCGAAGCTCCTCCCCGGACCCGGACTCGAGCCGCGAGCGCTCCTCGTCGAGCACGGCGCTGAGCCACTCGAGCTGTTCGCCCTCCCTCCTCGATCGCCGTCAGCCCCGGGGATCGCCTGCTGCTTCAGGAACGCCCACCCGGAAGACCTCGCCGCGACAGTGATCGCGCTCGGCCGCGCAGGCGGGCTCCTCGAACGCCGGGACACGGTCTCGCTCCGTCGAGTCCCTGGCGATGATCGACGCTCCCCCGGCGCTGCTCGCGCTACCGGCTGTCGCCGGACGGCCCGCAAAGAACTCTGAAAGACGGCCCCTGCGGAGCTGACTGCGCAGCACGGCTCCGGTCGGTGGAGTCCCAGTCCTGATCGATTCCGGCCTATCTGCTCACGTGATCTCCGGCAACGCCCGACCCCGCGAGCACCGGCCCGGTCACCGACGACGCCCGGCAGGACTCCGGCCCGGCCTCGCGTTTCCCGGCAGGCGCGGCCAGCGGCCGCATCGCCGGATCACCGAACACCACGTACAGGAGCGCGATCTGTCGCAGCCGCCGGCCGGCCGGCCAGTCCGGGGGCACCACGAAACGGCCGGGCCCGAAGCCTTGCAGCACGACCAGGGCGTTGATCAGACGCTGGTAGGACTCGCCGACGGTGCCGCCCTCCAGCCAGGATTCCAGGACCGGAAACAGGTGAGGAAAGCCCATGCTCAGTCGCATGTGGCCAAAGAACACGCTCGCCCCGTTGTCGATCGCCCGCAGGGCGAACGCGTCCCGCTGCTCGACGCGGTAACCGCCGGGAGCCTGCCGCATCGCCGGCAGGTCCGACCGGGCCGGAGACGCCGAGAAGCACGAGCCACTGAGGATCACCTTGCCGCTCAGGTCGCCAGGAAGTCCCTCGATATCGACCCCGCAGGACATCCCCGGAGTCCCGTGGCCATGCATCACCAGCAACGAGCACTTCTTCAAGGCCGCCGCCGCCGGCTCCGGAAAGCTCTTCACGAAGCGCTGCTCTTTCGTGGCCTGAAGATTCCAGATATCGCCGCCGACGAGCTTCGCCGCCTCCGTCGCCCGCCGACCGTAGACGGCCACGATCGGCGTCTCGAGCCCGGAGCGGGCAAACATCTTCCGGAGCACCGCCGCCTTCTGCAGCGACCGCAGCTCCCTGGCCGACGGCACCTGGCTGATCGCCATCGGCCGGAGGCCCGCGCGTGGCGTCGGTCGGTGCGCGATCGACCGACCGATCAACGAGGAGAAGCTCCTGACGTTCGACGCCAGCAAGACCCCCGGCAGGACGTCCAGCTGGGGATCATCATCGAGGGTCGACGTCAGCTCCCACATTCCGAGGAGCATGTTCTCCCGGAACGACTCCTTCCGTGGAGCGATCGCCAGAAAGCGAACGCGGGCCTTCCGCAGCTGCGCTTGCAGCCTCGTCACCCGGTCCTCGTGCTGGTGGAGCACCGCCAGGTCATCCACTCGAACGATGATCCCGTCGCGGGCCCTGGCCAGCCGCTTCAGCGCGTCCAGGTACCCCGACTCGGTGTGATCCGTGACGATCACGTAACGATCTCCGTCGACCGGATGGGGCCGCGTCCGCAGAACGAAGGAGGAGCTCTTCCTCTCGTCACGGCCGGGTCGGGTCTCCCTGTCGACGCGAGTCAGCTGGCTCACGTCGGGGATCTCCAGGTCCCCGATCCTGTCGAGCGAAGGAACCGACTGGCCGGCGGCCCCGCCTCCCCGCCGGCCGATGATCAGCACGCCGCGTGGTGGCACGATCTCTTTATACCGGTGACGGCGGCGTGCTGATCGTACCACTCGCCGCGGGCGACCGCCGGGGTCTTCTTCGCCGCCGCCGGGAGTGCCGGGCCGCCGAGGAGCAGAAAGCTCAGGATCAGGACGCCCTGGGTCAGGCCGGGCCCGCCGCTCGCGCTCGGGTCGCCACGAACGATGCCGGAGGCCGGACAGGGCGGGCAGTCGTCGCCACAGTCGACGACCCCGCGGAAGGCGGGGAGAAAGACCGCGACGGATCTCGCCGCGCCAGGGCGGTTTCGGGACAAGAAGAAAGGGCCGCGCCTCCGCGGAGGAGCGGCCCTCTGTTACCTGGCGAACGACCCGCTTACGGACAGCGCGCGTTCGAGTCGCAGCCGACGATCGTCACGCAACTCGGCGGTCGCCCGAGAGGATGCGCGGGGCCGCCCTGAAAGAGAAACGCCAGCACCGCGACACCATCGGAGAGGTCGATCCTAGTGTCACCGTTGAAGTCCAACAGCAGCGTGTTGGCCGGATCGCTGTTCGTCCCGTCGCCACAGGGAAGCTCGAGCGGATTGCCGCCGAAGAGGTAGCCGAGGACGCAGACGCCGTCCGAGAGGTCGAGAGTCCCGTCCTGGTTACAGTCGCCGGGCAACTGCTGACCGCCCGCCGGCGGATACGTGAAGCCGTCCGGGCACTCGTCGCAGCCCTGGTCCGTGCAGACACGCAGAGGCTGCAAACCGCCCTCGGGGCAGGCCGGCGCGGTGATCGACAGCGTGCGCACCGGAGGCGCGCCGGGCAACAGAATGAAGTCGGCTGGCACGCCGCACACGAACACCTCGAGATCGCCGGAGCTGTTCTGCGCGTCGGTGATGTTCTCCATCTCGACGAGGAACTGCTGCCCCATCGGTCCGGAGTTCCCGAACTTGCTCCGGATGATCGGCTCGGCGTTCGCGACGAGGTAGTTGAACGCAGCGACCTCCGTGAACGAGCCGCCGGACGCGGTGACGGAGAGATCCGACGGACCGGAGGTCCCGCAGCTCGGAGCCAGCATCGACACCGTCTGAGAGTTGAGCCGCGTCCAGGCTATTTCTTGACCGCACAGCGTCACCGTGACCGGCTCGCGCTCTACACCGATATTGTTCGCCGTCAGGATCAGGAGGTCGCCGGACTGTCCCGCGCCCGGCGTCAGATCGATGAACGTCGGTGACGTGTCGATGACGTTGACCGTTCCATCGTTCTCGACGGCCTCGTGCGAGACACCGTTGATGTCCGTGACGATATTGCGCTCGCCATCGGCGGGACCTTCACGGAGATTGACCGTTGACGAGCCGAAGCCGTCGGAGAGGACGTCGACGACCAGAACGAGCAGCTGGCGGTCGCTCCCCTGAGCGAGATGAACGTCCACCGTGTCGGCGGCGAGCCCGAAAACGACACCGTGCATCAGCGTACCGGTGTTGTTGTCGATCTGCCCGGCGCTGAAGTCGGGGGCCAGCGGCTCGACGGCCGAGCCCAGACGCACCTCCTTGACCTCGATCTCCGCCTCATCGAAGGCCAGCGCGATCGAGAACGCGTAAGCGTCGCGATCCAGATTGGCGACGATCGGAATCTCGACGTCGGTCTGGCCGACCTCCACGTCGACGTCGTCGATCCTGAACTCGTCCGCCCTCGCCTCGTCGCAGACGGTCAACATCGTCGCCAGAAACATGGTCGTCAGAAGCATGGTCGTCAGAAGCGCCACCTGCAAACGAGGCACTATCTGCAAACGAGGCACTATCTTGCACGCCATTGAATTCCCTCGTGAAGAAAGCGTTGGCATCGTGTGAATCCCCACCTCCCGAGGCGTCGATCTTAGCACTTGTCGGACCCTCACGCAAACTGTCCAGGATCTCGGAACCTCCCCTGGGCCCCGTTCCGGTTCGCCTTCCGAACCGGCGACCCGACGACCCGGCCGGACCGGGAGAGGGCTGGCCCGCGCATCGAGACGGGCCCACACGCCCCCTCTCAGCACCCGGCCAGGGAGTCGGCCGTAGGATCCTCGCCCGGATCGGGGAAGGGCGCCGGCGGCGACGGACCGCCCTGGAACAGGAAATTGAGCACGTGGATACCATCGGAGAGGTCGATCTGGCCCGTGTCGTTCGCGTCGAGAGCGTCGTCGCACGGCGCTCGAGCGTCGATCCCGATGAACAGATCGTTGAGGATGGCGACGCCGTCGGAGAGATCCACTGCGCCGTCGTCGTTGGCGTCGCCTCGCAGGAAGGTCGTGCCCACGATCTCCTCGTACTCGAATCCGTTCGCCTCGGTGGCGCAGCCGTCATCGTTACAGACCTGAAGCTCGGCGAATCCCGCGGAAGGGCAGGGGGGGGCGACCACCTGCAGCGTCTGCGAATTGAGCGCCGTGAAGCTCGCCGGGGCGCCACAGACCAACACACGCGTGTTCGGTCGGTCCATGTTCAGACCGACGACGACAAACTGCGCGCCGGCACCACCGCGGTTGAACTGGATATCCTGGATCACCGGGACGAGCGACGGCGGCGTGATATAGTCGAATCCGTTCGGCTCCGAGTCGCAGCCGAAGTCGTTACAGACCTCGAGCTCCGCGAAGCCCTCACGGGGACAGTCCGGTGCGATCACCCCGACCGTCTGGTTGTCGACCAGCAGCCGGAAGGTCGCCGAGGAGCCGCAGACGCGCACGGACAGTCCCGGCAGATCGAAGTTGCGACCGACGACGAAGAACTCGTCACCCGCCTCCCCCTCGTTGAACTGGAGATCCTGAATATCCGGAGCGCTGCTGAAGAGCGTGATCTGGCCGTCCACGAGCATGGGAGGGGGACTGACCGACTCCCCGCCCTCGTTGGTCATGACGTTCAGCCGACCCGGATGACCGCTGACGTTGTTGAGGTTCAGGACCGTCGTCGATTCGCTGGATGTGACGACGTCGATGACCACCTCGAGGACCTCGCGCGAGGAGCCAGAAGCGAGCCGCGTCTCGAGGTTCTCGACCTGCAGCGCGAAGACGACTCCGGTCACCAGGCTACCGCTGGTATTGTCGATCCGGCTGTCGACGAAATCGGGCTCGAGCGGCAGGACGTCTTCCCCGAGTCGCACCTCGGGCACCTGCAGCTTCGTGGAGTCGAAGTCCAGCGACACCGAGAATCCCAGGATGTCCTGATCGAGATCCGCAAGGACCGGCACGGCGTTCTGGAGGGAGTCGACCGGAAACGACTGGCCGACGATTCGAAAGCGATTGACCGCCTCCGCGCGCGTGCATTGCAGAAGGCCCATCACGGCCAGGACAAGGTGGGTTCCGCGAATCGACACGATTTTCGTTCTCGTCGAGATGGCCCGCCCGCAGGCAGGAGTTCCGGCCTCGGCAGGGGATTCGAGTGACGGAGCGGCGAACGAGCCATGCACGACCCCGTCGGAAGAGAAAGCGATGCTAACACCGAAAAAAAAGGCGAGGGAGCTTTTTTTCCCCGGTGCGTTCGGCGGCTCGCCTTAGAATGCGGCTCTTCCGCCTTCCTCCCGACGTTCACCGAGACCCGACGCGGCCGACTTGAGCACTCTCCGATTCGTCTTTCCCTTCGCACGACCTTACTGGCGCCTCTACCTCGTCGGTCTCGTTCTCGTTCCCGTGTCGATCGCGTCCCTTCTCCTCATCCCGTGGCTCACGGGCGAGAGCGTCGATCGCCTGCGGTCCCTGAGTGACGGGCCGACGACGACGTCCGGCACGCTACGCGAGCTCATCGGAGGCCTGCTGCTCGGAATTCTCGCCCTCGCCGTCCTGCGCGGCGCGACGCTCTTCACCGTACGGTGGTTCATCATCAGCGCATCCCGCCGGGTCGAGTACGACCTGCGCAACCGCCTCTTCAGCCACCTGCAGGAGCTCGACCAGGGCTACTACAGGCGATCGCGAACCGGCGACATCATGGCGCGAATCTCGCTCGACGTGGAGCACGTCCGCGTTCTCGCCGGGCCGATCATCATGTACTCGGTGAACACCGCGTGCATGCTGCTTCTCGCCATACCGCTGATGATCTCGGTCAGCCTGCCGCTGACCCTGCTGATCATGGTACCTCTGTCGCTGCTGACGCTCGCCGTGCGCAAGATCGGCCCGCGTGTTCACGCCGAGGTATTCAAGGCCCAGGAGACCCTGTCCGACCTCAGCTCCCTCGCCCAGGAGGACTTCTCGGGCATCCGTGTGGTCAAGGCCTTCGCCCAGGAGCGCCAGGAGTCCGAGCGCTTCCAGACCGCGACCCACCGCTACATGAACCAGAACCTGCGCGCTGCGCGGATCTCGGCATGGATGCAGCCGCTTGTCGGCGGCGTCAACGATCTGTCGTTGATATCGCTCCTCTTGCTCGGCGGCTACCTGATGCTCGACGGCCGTCTCGGACTCGGCGACTTCATCAAGTTCGCAGGATACCAGTACCAGCTGATCTGGCCGATGATCTCGATAGGCTGGGTCGCGAACCAGTTCCACCGCGCGAGCGCAAGCGTCACGCGAATCCGGGAGGTCCTCGACGAGGAGCCGCAGATCACCGAGCCCCCGGAGATCGTCGTTCCGGCGGGTGGCGCGGTTCGCGGCGACGTATCGATTCGCGAGCTCTCGTTCTCGTACGGTAATCGCGACGTCCTTGTCGATGTATCGATCGAGGCCCCGAGAGGCCAGACGATCGCGATTCTCGGAAGAACCGGCTCGGGGAAGTCGACCGTGGTACAGACGGTCCCACGCCTCCTGCCGGTCGACGACGGCCGGGTCTTCGTCGACGGTGTCGACGTCAACCGCATGTCGCTCGGCACCCTGCGACATGCGGTCGGGATCGTGCCTCAGGAGAGCTTCCTCTTCTCGCGCAGCGTCAGAGACAACATCGCGTTCGGAGTCGACGACGTGACTGCCGAGGCGGTCCAGGGTGTCGCGGCCGTCTCACGCTTCGACAAGGACATCGACCAGCTCCCCCGGGGCTACGACGAGCTCGTGGGCGAACGAGGAGTAACGCTGTCCGGAGGCCAGAAGCAGAGAGCGGCAATCGCCAGGGCGCTGCTGACCCGCCCACGCGTACTGATTCTCGACGACGCATTCTCCGCGGTCGACACGCAGACCGAGAAGGAGATCCTCGAGAACCTCCGGGGCGCGACGGAGGGGATGACCACCATCGTCGTCGCGCATCGCATCTCCAGCATCCTTCACGCTGACCGGATCTACGTCCTCGAGGAGGGTCGTGTCGTCGAGGACCGTGCGGGGGCAGTAGACGGCGAGGCTCATGG
>CAYMLL010000007.1:0-16447 GCA_964390645.1 uncultured Planctomycetia bacterium
ACATCTGGACGTGCAACTCGAACGGCCCCGCTCGCCACACCGAGCGCGGATACGGGTCGATCATCAAGCTCGAGATCGTCGGCGGAGGTATCGAGACGGCTGGCGAATGAAGGTCCGCCCGGGCTCCGAGCCGCGCAATCGCGCCGCTCGGGCGTGGCTTAACAGCTGCCAACATTGCACTTACGTCAAACAGCTCGGTATCGCAAAGCACTGCATCGACGTTGCAAGACGAGACGCCGGGGAATAAAATGCGTGAAGCTCAGTAATTCCAGCTGGGCTCACGGCTTAGCAGTCCATTGAGAAAGTGCTTTCGAGCCGAGGTCGAGGGATGCTGCTCGAGATCGAGAAGCTAGAACGCAATCGAGGTGCGTCCTCCTTGAGTTTCAGCGCCGCGGAGATCGGGCAGCATCACCGGCATTCGGTCGCGATGACTTTTTCAACGGGCCGCTAGCCGCAAGAGTGGTTCGGAGCGGATTCGACAGGCATCACGGCGGGACGCACCTTGGCCGCCTTACGGGAACGCATTCCATGCTCGCTCGGCTTCTGATCGCCGTTCTACTGATCCTTGCCCACGTCTCGACGGCCCGTGGCCAACTACCTCCCGAAGCCGTCATCCTGTCGAAGGTGAAGATCCCCGAAAGGCAGAAGTCCGACGATCTCTGCCCTGTACACCTGGTTCCTTCCGACAAGCAGCTCCCCACCTGGAAGTACAAGGGCGACGAGTATCGCGGCCACACACCGCAGTGCCGGGACGAGTTCAAGAAGGACGCGGACACGTACTCCGCGGCCGCGAGAGCCCGACGCTGGGAGAACAACTTCGTCTCGGTGATGAGCATCATCTGGTGCCCGATCACGGACGAGGTGAACGCGGGCGGCGGAGTGCAATGGAAGCGGCTGGGGCTGCAATGGGAGAGTTGTTGCAAGTTCTGCGACGAGGACTTCGCCGAGGAGGATTTCCCCCTCGCCCTGGAGCAGCTCAGAAAGCGCGCGAAGCTGGCGTACAAGGCAACCGGTGGCAAGTACGTCGAAGGCGCGAAGAGCCCCGTGGAAGGTGCCATCGACAAGTCCACGCTCGAGTTGCAGACGGGCCCCGCCGGAGACGATGCCGACCCGGCGAGCGCCCCTCCAGCACCTTCTCCACCGCAGCCGACGAAGGCCGCCGCTTCTGCCGCCCCCACCTCGGCCGCCGCGAATCATCGCGAGTTCATCGTCGGAAACTGCGTCGCCTGCCACAACGGAAAGACCCAGCAGGCCGGCGTCAACTTCGAGTCGATCGATCTCGTGGACGTTCGAGCGAACGCCGAGGTATGGGAGAAGGTGGTGCACAAGATCCGCGCGGGCGACATGCCTCCTCCCGACCGGCGACAGCCTTCCGCCAGGTCGCGCCGAGCTCTGGTCTCGTGGCTGGTCACGTCATTAGACAAGGCGGCGGCCGATGCTCCAAACCCTGGCCGGCCCGCCGTTCATCGACTGAATCGTGCCGAGTACGCCAACGCGGTTCGAGATCTCCTGGCGCTGGAGATCGATAGTCGATCGCTGCTGCCGCCGGACGGGAAGGACTTCGGCTTCGACAACATCGCGGACTCACTGAACGTGTCGCCGTTGCTGCTGGAACGATACATGTCGGCCGCGGCAAAGATCAGTCGTCTCGCCATCGGCGATTCGGACCTCCGCGCCAGCAGCCGGATCTACAAGGTCCCCAAGCGCCTGCTGCAAGGAGAGCGGGCGGGCGAAGATCTGCCCTTCGGTTCGCGCGGCGGATTGTCAGTCCGTCATCACTTTCCACTCGACGGCGACTACGTCATCAAGGTCGACATAGAATCGCCCAGGTCCGACCAGCCCCGGGATCTCTTTCAACGCAGTGACGCGCCCGAGCAGCTGGACGTTCGCGTGGACGGAAAGAGGGTCGGTGCGTTCACCGTCAACAAGGTCAAGAGCGGAAAATGGTCTTACGGGAAGCACCGCCTCGAAGGCGGAAGCAAGGATGACAAGGTAAAGACGACCTGGTGGGGCTCACGAACCCTGGAGGTCCGCTTTGCGGCGAAGGCCGGAACGCGAACGGTCGCCACCTCTTTCGTGAAGAGAACCCTGGCCTACGAGGGCGTTCGACCGAGGCATTTCCCCTCGTTCTACGACTACCTCGGGCTCCTCAAGGGCGTCGAGCCCGGCGTGCTCGAGCTGGAGATCGCAGGGCCCTACGACGCAACCGGCGTCGGGAAAGGAAGCCTCAGCCGCCAGAAGATCTTTACGAGCTACCCCACGAAGGCCGAGGACGAGATCGTCAGCGCGACGGAGGTGCTTTCAAACCTGGCGCGCCGCGCCTACCGCCGACCGGTCACTGACCGTGACATGCAGACCCTGCTCACCTTCTACGCGCACGGCCGAAAGGAAGGCGACTTCGAGGACGGTATCCAGCTCGCGATGGAGCGAATCCTGGTGAGCCCGAGCTTCCTGTTCCGGAGCGTCGTCGATCCACGGGACGTCGCGCCAGGCGCCGCCTATCGCCTGAGCGACCTCGAGCTGGCTTCCCGTCTGTCGTTCTTCCTGTGGAGCAGCATTCCCGACGACGAGCTCCTCGCAACGGCGGAACGCGGTGAGCTGAAGGACGCTGCGGTCCTGGAACGACAGGTGCGGCGAATGCTGGCCGATCCTCGCTCGAAGGCTCTGGTGACCAATTTCGCCGGTCAGTGGCTCCACCTCCGGAACCTGCGTGCGGTCAAGCCGGACGTGAACCTCTTCCCCGAGTTTGACGACAACCTGCGTGAGGCCCTGCGACGCGAGACCGAGCTCTTTTTCGCCAGCCAGCTGCGCGAAGATCGAAGCGTGGTCGACCTGCTGTCGGCGGACTACACGTTCCTCAACGAACGGCTGGCCCGGCACTATGAGATTCCGGGCATTTACGGCAGCCACTTCCGGCGGGTAGATCTGGGTGATCAAAGGGTTGGTGGCCTGCTGGGTCACGGCAGCATCTTGACCGTGACGTCGTATGCCACGCGGACTTCCCCGGTGATTCGGGGCAAGTGGTTGCTTCAGAACATGCTGGGCTCGCCTCCTCCTCCCCCACCCGCTGACGTTCCCGAACTGCCCGAATCCGGCGAAGGCGGCGAGGCGGCCACGTTGCGCGAGAGGCTGGAATTGCACGTGGCGGACCCGACTTGCCGCAGCTGCCACATCAAGATGGATCCTCTCGGACTCGCGCTGGAGAACTTCGACGCCATCGGGAAGTGGCGCGAGAACTACCGTGACGGCCTGCCGGTGGACTCCCACGGGGAGCTACCCGACGGAACGGCCCTGGAGGGGCCGGCCGGGCTGCGCGACGTGATGCTGGAGAAGGACGAGGAGTTCGTCTCCACCATGATCAAGAAGCTGCTCACGTACGCGGTGGGCCGCGGAGTCGAATTCTACGATCAGCCGGCCGTTCGCCACGTGGCTCGAGAGGCCGCGTCGAACGACTACCGATGGTCGTCCATCGTCCTGGGAATCGTCAAGAGCACACCTTTCCAGATGAGGAGTTCGCGCCGATGATCGTCACCAAGAAGAGCCTGTCCCGTCGCACGTTCTTGCACGGCGTGGCCGCTGCGATCGGGCTGCCCTTGCTGGACAGCATGGTGCCGGCGATGACGGCTACCCGCGACACGGCAGCCCATCCGATCCACCGATTCGGTGCGATCTACGTCCCGCACGGTGCCGTGCTGGACAAGTGGATCCCGAAGACGGACGGCCCCGATTACGAGATGTCGCCGACACTCAAGACCCTGGAGGCATTCCGGGAAGATTTGCTCGTCATCACGAACCTCGACAACACGCCCGCGATCGTTCGAGCCGGCGAACCTCTCGGCGGGCATGCGAACGTCCAGGCCGCCTGGCTCTCGGGTGTGCATGCGAAACCGACGGAGGCCGCCGACATTCTCGCAGGTATCACGGTCGATCAGTTCGCGGCGAGGCACTTCGAGAAGGACACTCAACTCGCCTCGCTGGAGCTCGGATTCGAGCCCACGGACCTCTCGGGCTCCTGCGATGTCGGCTTCAGCTGCTCCTATATCAACTCGGTGTCCTGGCGCAGCCCCACCACGCCGCTACCCGTGGAAAACAACCCCCGCGCGCTCTTCGAGCGACTGTTTGGTGACAGCAACACGACAGACGCGGGCGCACGGCTGAAGCGCATCCGGAAGAACCGCAGTATTCTCGACTCGGTGAACGACGAGGTGGCCAGCCTTCAACTCCAGCTGGGGGCGGGCGACCAGTCCAAGCTAAAGGAGTACCTCGAGGCTGTCCGCGACATCGAACGGCGAATACAGAAAGCCGAGGAGCAGGCCGATCGGGATTTGCCGCTCGTGAAGCGGCCCAACGGCGCCATCCCGGACTCGTACGTGGAGCACTGCAAGTTGATGATGGACTTGCAGGTGCTCGCCTACCAGACCGACATGACGCGCGTCATCACCTTCATGATGAGCAAGGAGATCAGCAACCGAACCTATCCCGAGGTCGGCGTGCGCGATCCCCACCACCCGCTTTCCCACCACTCGTACAACCCGGAGAGCCTCAAGAAGCTGGCAAAGATCAATGTCTTCCACCTGGGGCTGGTGGCGTACTACCTGGAGAGACTGAAGTCGACCCCGGATGGCGATGGCTCTCTTCTGGACCACATGATGCTCTTCTACGGCAGCGGAATGGGCGACAGCCACCTGCACGCCCCCCGCGACTTGCCCGTCCTTCTGGCGGGCGGCGGGTCCGGAACCCTCAAGAGCGGACGTCATATTCGTTGTGCCGAAGGCACACCGCTTTCGAATCTCTATCTGACCATACTGAACAAGATGGGCGTGCCCGCCGAGAGTATCGGCGACAGCACGGGGCAGATGCATGAGATCCAGGGAGTGTAGTCGCCTCCCGCCAGGAACAATCCACCGCCCGAGAATCCCGATCGGAGGAAAGAGCTGATGGTGACGCGCGCTAAAGCCGGGCGTACCGGCCGGGTGTGGACGTTGTCGCTGCTGTCGGTCGTGGCGCTGTTCTCGACCGCGATGGGTGAATCCCCGGGCGATCAGTCATTGATCAAGGCGGTGAGAGAGCAGGACAAAGCGGCCATCGCGTCGCTGCTCGAGAAGAAAGTGGACGTCAACGCGCGTCAGGCGGACGGCGCGACCGCGCTTCATTGGGCCGTGCACCGCGATGACCATGACACGACGAAGTCCCTGCTCGAATCGGGCGCGAAGGTCGACTCGAAGAACGATCTCGGCGTCACGCCACTCTCACTGGCCTGCACGAACGCGAACGCGGCGATCATCGAGACACTCGTGACAGCCGGGGCGGATCCCAATGCCGCCCTGATGACTGGCGAGACTCCCCTGATGACCGCAGCACGCACGGGCGACCTGGACTCGGTCGACGTCCTGCTGAGGCACAAGGCGGACATCAACTCGAAGGAGCCCATCCGGAAGCAGACGGCGCTGATGTGGGCCATCGGGGAAAAACACTCGGGGGTCGCGCAGAAACTGGTCGAATATGGAGCGGACATCCATGCTGCGACGACGCTCGGGTTCACGCCGCTGCTGTTTGCAGCCCGGGAAGGCGATCTGCAGTCGACCAGGTTGCTGCTGGACGCAGGCGCCGACGCCAACACGACGACGAAGGACAAGTTGAGCGCGCTGCATGTGGCAACCGTCAGGGGTCACGGGAAGGTCGCAGCTCTCTTGCTCGATCGAGGCGCCGATGCGAACGCCGATGGCCCGGGATACACCCCGCTACACTGGGCCGTGGGAACCTGGGAAACGGAAATGAACGGCGCGAATGGCATGACGGCGCCGAAAGGCCACGAATGGGACCGGTTGCGAGGCGTACAGGAGGGCAAGGTCGAGCTGGTGAAAGCGCTCCTGAAGCATGGCGCTGATCCGAACGCCCGACTCGAGAACCCGCCCACCCGGTATGGTTTCACCGTCCAGCGAACGGCGAGAGACTCGACACCCTTGACGCTGGCGGCATTCGCCGGCGAGGCCGAGATCATGCAGCTGCTCGCGGACCACGACGCCGACCTGTCGCTGCGACCGAAGAATGGTCTCTCGCCGCTCCTGACCGCGGCCGGAGTCAACAGATTCCGGCCGGAAAACGCCGTGTCGGAGGACAACTTGCTGGCAGCGGTGAAGATGGCGGTGGCACTGGGGGCGGACGTCAATGAGAAGGACCGATCCGGCAATACCGCAATGCACGGCGCCGCGTGGATCCGATCGACGAAGATCATACGGTTCCTCGCGAGCAAGGGCGCCGATGTCAACGCGTTGAACAAGAAGAAGCAGTCCCCGATCTACATCGCTGAGCACGATGGGCGCTCGGCCGGGTCCGGCCCCAAGCTCGAGAAGTCAGCCATCGCAGATCTCTTGCGCGAGCTGGGCGCCTCCGACGTGGCCAAAGCGTCTTCACGAAGAGAATCGGTCGAGGAGTCCTCCCCGAAGAAGACGGTCAAGGCCGCCGTACAGAAGAAGACGGTCAAGCCGGTCGACGCGTCAGGCGAGCAGGTCGACCCGTCAGGTACGTGGCGCTGGGAGCACGACGAGGAAGGCACGACCGTCAAGGACGTGCTCAAGCTGAACCTCGAAGCCACGACGAAGAAGCTCACGGGCACCTACCAGGGAAGCGGCGACCCGCTGACGATCAAGAGCGGGAAGATCGACGGCGACAAGCTGACCGTCGACTACGTCATCGATGCCGATGGCACCGCCATCGAGGTCACGCTCGCGGGCCGGATAGCCGGTAACACCGTCAGCGGAACGGCGATCCTCGTGATCAACGGCCAGCGCCTCGGGGAGTTCCCCTGGTCCGCCGAACGATCGGCCGTCGAGACAGTTGACCCCTCAGGCACCTGGCGGTGGACGCACGATGAGGAAGGCACGACCGTCAAGAATGTGCTCAAGCTGAACCTCGACGCCACGACGAAGGAGCTCGCGGGCACCTACAAGGGACGGGTCGGTCCACTGGACATCAAGAGCGGGAAGATCGACGGCGACAAGCTGACCGTCGAAGTCGTCATCGATATCGGCGGCGGCACGGACCTCGACGTCAACTTCGCGGGCAAGATCAACGGTGACGACGTGAGCGGACTGGTGGAGCTCTCGGTCAACGGCAAGGGCGGGAAGCTCCCCTGGAACGCGAAACGGTCAGTCGAGGCATCGGATGTCGTCGGGGCGTGGCAGCTGGCGATCGTACGCGAGAACGAAGAGCCGCTCACCGCAACGCTGAGCTTGAAGCAAGCGGGCGAGAAAGGGAAGCTCGAGGCCGAGTACACCGGGGGCGATTCTGGCAGGTCTTTCGACGTCAAGGACGTCACGGTCAGGGGCGACAAGCTGCTGTTCACGATCAACGGCAAGGTCGGCGAGAACTCGCTCACCGCGAGATACACGATCCAGCCACGTGGAGACAGGTTGACCGGCACGGTCGAGTACGATCTGAACGGAGCGACCGGTGAGCTCGCGGTCAAAGGGCAGCGCACGCAACCGGCGGAAGAGCAGCAGGAGAGCCAGTAGCTCGAGCTTCCGGCAAACAGCACCGTTTCAACGCGATTCCGGGCCCTGCCGAGAAGCCTCGGCCGTCATTTCATCGCGGCCCGCATTCCGTATGCGACCCCGGGTCGGGTATTCAGTCCGCGAGAACCTGGCTCCGCATTCGCCGCAGCTGTCGCGCCACCTCCTCCGCGGCAACTCGGTTCCCGTTGACGTTCCAGTGGGTTTCCTGAAGAAAATAAACCCGCTCGAGCTCATCCTGCGCGCGTTGAAATCGGGGGAGCAGATCGATCAGGATGATGTCCTGGCCCAGACGCGGAAGATTCTCTCGCAGATAACGAAGAGGTCTGTCGATGTCCAGCTTCTTGTCGAGCGCCTGCTCGATCTCGCTTCTCAACTCGACGTTCACTTGCATTTCTTCAGGGACCACGCACAGAACCAGAGGGTTCCCGGTAAGCTCTCGCGCGCAGTCGGCGATGGACTCGATGTAACGGACAGCGCCCGCAAAGTGGACTTCACTGAGACTCGGGTCGAAGAACCGAGCACGCCGTCGTTCGAGCAGAAGAAACTGCTCACGCGGGATGAAGGGGACCTCGAGACGCCAGTCGCCCACGTAATCCGGGATGGAGACTCGAACGTCCTCGGGGTTCGTGTTGCCGTCCCATTCCAGGTGAATCCGGTACCTTCTCCGAAGCCGGGAGAGCACCCGATAGGTTGCGAATCGACCCCATCGGCTGGAGAAGACCTGCTCCGAACCTGAAGGCACGAAGTCGTTTCCGAGGAAGAAATACAGCACCACCAGGTCAGGGGTGAGCTGTGCCCCCACTTCCTCCAAGATGGCCAGGTAGTCGGCAGGACCGTTTCCGACCATCCCGAGATTGTTGACGTCGATCTTCCGCGAACCGGGCCACCCCTCCAGCTCATCTTCGAGCAGCGTCAAGTGGTTGTATTCATACGGCATCATCGGCATGACGCCGAAGGAATCGGCCAGCACCACTATTCGAAACACGTCATACGGCTTCGGGATCTCGAATTCACGATCGGGAAACCCCATCGAGTTGAACGATAGCCCGTTCTGATATCGTACGCATCTCAGAGGCTCCAGTTCCGCTGTCAATCGCTGAATGGTCTTCGTCTCTGATCGTGGACCGGAAGCGACGAGAGGATTGTCGCTGAAGAGCGTGACAGCCTGAATGCCTGCCTCGGTCAACAACGCTGCCAGGGAGAGATTGAACAGGACAACGTCGACAGTGGATCTCACGGTGGCGAGCCTTCCACCACGTGCGCCGCACATCAACAAGATCACCATCGCCCCGCACAACACGCACAGTGCTACAAGAGATCCCGTCCCGAGAAACAACGAGAGAGGCGCAGACATGTTCGCCGAGAGGTACGGGTAACAGCCGTAAACCACGGGGATCGAGATCACCGCCAGCGAGAAGGTCATACGAAGAACCCGTGCCCTGTGGGGGCATTCGACGAGCCTTCGAAGGCAAACTGTCACGCCCAGCAGCAGGAACGCGAGCAAACATCCCAGAGCGAGATTGAACGGGAACCCGGAAGGACCGTGGGACGACGTCGAAGGAACGATCTCCAGTCCGCTCCATCCACCCCAGTCAGCGCTGCTGTCGCCCGCTTCGCCAGCGGATGTAGTCAGGATGAACTCGACCTCGCGACCGGCGTACTCGAGCAGGGACAGTCGCTCGTCGAACCACCGCTGATCTTCCAGGACGTTCTTGGGGTCCGCGTGGCGAGAATAGACCTGGACCGGCTCCGAGATTCCGGGTGTCCTGATCGACAGTTCGAACGTCATCCCGTCTCCGTCCAGGAGCCAGGTGTCCTGATGCACACCCACGCCGAATTCGAGAACAGATGCAGGTGGAATCTTGATCGGCGGAAAGTCCACCTTCGTAGGGGAAGCCATCAGCAGAACAGGGCGGTGCTCTCCCTTGATGGCCATGTCCACGCTCGCCTGCGAGAGCCCATCCATGAGCGAGAGGACGCGAGGCTCCGCGATTCGTGGCTCGGTCTCGGCAGATGCAGGTTCGATACCGCCTGCCAGGACTGGCAGGAGCACCGGTAGCACGACGAAAACAGCCAGGTGTTCTCGTATCACGATCCGCTTGCGTGTCAGCTATCGCGTCTTCAGGAAGACGTGCATCGTTCTCTACCCGGGTCTGCTCCCCCCAGGTGACCGTCGCCAGCCGGTCCCGGACCTTGCGGTGTGGAGCCTCTCCGAGAGCAGGAGATCGCGAAGCCCCTCGCGACCCGCTCCAGCGACCATCTCCCGGGACGCCTCGGAGTGTCTGATCTGCGGCCACTCCGATGCGAGCAATGTCCTGCGGTGGCGATCATCACTTCGCGCACTCGGTTGCTCCTCTCGTCGCAGACGAGTCTTGCTTTGGAGGAAACACTTCGAGAAAATGCGTAGTCCACTGATCCCGGAAGGTCATGCTCGTCTGGGTCATCGACCAGTGGAATCCTACCCTCTTGGAAGCGCCGAAAGCAACCAGTCGACGCGGCGGACCATGGGACGGGACCGAGTTCCTTTCTGCGTTCTTGTCTCCGTGCTGGAATTGACCGAAGGCTGTTCCTCGACAGACCCTTGTCGAGTCAGATAGAGCCGAGGACTCCCCCGATGTACAGTGTGGGTGCGTGGAGTCCAGAGTCCCCGGTTTTCGAAGGAGAGTTCCATGAATCGTGACGTCACTCTGACTGCGATCATCAGCTTGACTGCGTCGCTCGCCGGCCCCGCCCGAGCTGAAGATCCCCCGGTCGAGCGAACATCAGTGGTGCTAGCAGCGATGGCCGAGGGGATTGGCGATCTGACCTACGCTTCACCCGAGTGGGTGGATGTGGCGAAGGAATCGATGAGCGCGGCGGCAACCAAGTATGCGGATGGCTTGAAGGACCTCGGTCAGTTCACGCTGTGCGAGGTTGGACACAACGCACCGGCCTACTTGCACGCGGGTTCGACGCTGGCCTGGCACGTCAAGTTCGACGGGTCGTCAGCGGAGGTCCACACGGGCGAGTTGCCCGCCGAGGAGTGCGGCTTGAAGATCCAGGCTGACCACTCGATCCTGAGCAACCTTGCCCGAATCCAGTACCACGGAAACGCCCCTGACGACGTCGCGGCCGCCAGGCCACGCGACCGGACGCGATCCCGTTGAAAAAGCGACGGAACGATGCGGCCCCACAAGGTGCTTCGAGCAGTGCTGCGATCGATGCACGACTCGATGGCCGTTCGTACCATGCCGCGGTTCGTGTTCATGACGCCCGAGTGGGTAAGCTCGGCCCGGCACATCGTTTCGACACGAGCCAGAATGCCGGAGCACCTCGCCGGGATCCGGGATGTCGAGTTCACGTTCGCCGAGGAGTTCACCGACACGCCCCACTACGCCTTCCCCGACGGGACGAGCGGTGGATTCTGGGTGCGGTGCGACCACGGACACGTCACCGTAGGCGCAGGCCCGCTGCCCGAGGAGCTCGAGCCGGCCGACTCGCTCCTCAAGGGGCCTTACACGCCCGTCGTGCCCGTGGGCCGTACCGTCAACGCCTCGATGACGGACGAGGAGAAGGCGGAACAGGCGGCGTACTTGAAAGCTGCATTCGCCCCGGACGAGGAGACGAAGAAGCCGATCATCGGCAGAACATCACCGACAGGGAAGACGTTTCCGCCGGGGCTCGGACGCGTCATGATGGTGCTGCATGACGAGCTCTCCAAACGGACCTCCGGAGAACTGCCGTCGGACTTCGACAAGTCCATCAAGCCGCAGTGGGCGACACCCCAGAAGTTCGATCGACACCCCGATTACGATCCCTCGTGGATACGCTACGACAGGTTCGATGTCTACGGTAACCCGCGTGGTCCCTCGATCCGCGGCGTCGTGACCTACAAGGGACCGCAGCCGGAACCGCGCCCCATCCAGATGAAAGTCGACCCCGCGTGTGTGGCGCTCCATGGTGCCAAGCCGGTGCTCGACGAGCATACGCTCGTCAGCAGCTCAGGCCACCTGAAGAACGTCTTCGTTTACGTCAAAAAGGTCGAAAAGGGAGACTTCCCGGTTCCCGACCAGCCGGCCCGGCTCGACCAGAAGGGGTGCATGTACCGACCGCGGGTACAGGGAGTCCGTGTCGGGCAGACCTTGCAGATCGTCAACTCGGATGCCCTGACCCACAATGTTCGATCGCACGCGAGGCGAAACCGAGCGTTCAACATCGGCCAGCCCGGCCCGGGAACGCGGGAAAAGAAGTTTCGACGCCCCGAGCCCGCCGTCAAGGTTCAGTGCGACATCCACCCCTGGATGGCCGCGTACCTCTTCGTGATGGACCATCCCTTCTTCGCCGTCTCGGACGACTCCGGATCGTTCACAATCGACGGACTGCCAGCAGGCAAGCACACGCTGGTAGCCTGGCACGAGAAACTCGGCAAGCAGGAGACGGAGATCACCGTCACCGGCAAAGCCACGGAAGTGAGCTTCGAGTTCCAGGCGGGGAAGAAATGACCCCTTGCCGGCGGACACGCAGGCCCCGATTGCATTCATGACCCCGACCGAGCCGCGATCCGTCCGCGTGGGAACCGTGTGAGGGCTCAGAACGTCGAGTACTCGATCTCCTTGCTCGTGATGAACTCGAGCAGCGCAGGGGTTCCTTCCTCCGTCTTGTCGATGCCTCGCCGGATCGCGCTGGCGACCTCCGAAGGCTCGGTGACCCTTTCACCGTAGCCCCCGAACGCCCTGGCCATGTCCGCGTAGTGCCCGGATATGTCGGTGCTCCCGTACTTCTCCTGCGCCGCCTGCATGATCGGTATCTCGATCGCCATCGAGAAGTTGTTCAGGAGAACCGAGAGAATCGGGATGCGCTCGCGCACGGCCGTCTCGAAGTCCATCCCGGTGAATCCGATCGCCGCATCTCCCCAGACGTTGATACAGAGCTTTTCCGGTCGGGCAAGTTTTGCACCCATGGCCAGCCCCAGGCCATACCCGAGCTGCGTCGTCTTGCCCCACCCGATGTAGCTCAGCGGCGACACGCTCTGCCAGAACGGAGTGAGCTGATCTCGTGGACTGCCGGCGTCATGCGTGATGACAGTGTTCGATAGGTCCACCGCGTGCATCAACTCCCGGATCACCCGGTACGGCGAGATCGGCGAATCGTCCGACGTCAGCTTCGGCAGCCACTGGCTCATCCACTCCTCCTTCGTGGCCGCGATCTCCGCCGCGACACTCTGGCGCCGCTCGTCCACGTGAGGATTGCCTCGCTCCTGCAGCTCCGAGAGGAGGGCCCGGAGCGTCAGCTGTGCATCGCCGATCAACGCGTGCTGCGTCCGGACGTCCTTGTCCAGATCACCGGGATCCAGCGTGGCGTGTACGATCGTCTTGCCCTTCGGAATCTTGGCTCCGAACGCCGTTCTCGTGAAGCTACAACCGACTCCGAAGATCACGTCGGCCCCTTCGAGGGCACGGTGAGCCGGAAGCGGCATCGATCTTCCAGCCGTCCCGAGCGACAGCGGATGGTCCTCCGGAAACGCGCTCTTTCCCCCGAGTGTCGTGGTCACCGGAATGCTCAGCAGCTCGGCCAGGTCTCGAAGCTCGCTCCAGGCGCGGGCGTAGTGAATTCCCTGTCCCGCGCAGATGACGGGCTTGCGGGCCCCGCTGAGCACCTCTGCCACCTCCGACACCGCTTCCGGATCAGGAGCGTATCGGGTGGCGAAGCTCGGTTCGTAATCCAGCGGTTTCTTCACCTCCTCACCGAAGAGATCCCAGGGGACCTCGACGAGCACCGGACCTGGCCGGCCGTTGCGCAGCTGAGCGAATGCCCGCCGCAAGACCTCCGGCACAGCTCCGGCTACCGACACCTGCTCACACCTCTTGGTCACATGCTGAAAATTGAGATACGAGCTGAAGTTCGGCGGCACCTGTGAGACCCGACGTGGATAGCCCGCCGGCAGAACCAGAATCGGAGCGGACTCGCCGAACGCCTGTGCCACGCCGCCAAAGGCGTTCTCCGCGCCGGGGCCGTGTTGCATCGTGAAGACGCCGATACGATCGCCGGAGTTCATGCGACTGAAAGCGTCCGCCATGTGCAAGCCGGTACGCTCCTGCCGGACAATGACAGTGCGAATGTCTGCCTCGGCGGCGGCCTCGATGATCGGATTCACCGGATAGCCGACGATGAACTCCACTCCCTCGAGCTTCAGAATCTCGGCGATCGCTCTGGATACCTTCATCTGGATCTCTCCAAACTTCCTCTACGCGCCCCGTCGGATCCCGCTTCAAGACGTGCCCGGCAACCCCGGATCCGTTTCACTATTCGCCACGAATCCGTAGCACGATCTTGCCGATCGCCTGACGGTTCACGAACACGTTGAGTGCATCGACGTACTTTTCCAGGGAGAACACCTGGGAGATCAGCGGTTCGATCCGGCCCTGGCCGAACAGCTCGAACAGGTCGCGACAGTTCTGCTCGTGAACCTGCGGCTCCCGTTTGCGAAAGGATCCCCAGAACACACCGACGAGCTGGCAGCCCTTGAGCAATGCGAGATTGATCGGATACTTGGGAATCGTTCCGCTGGCGAACCCGACGACCAGAATGCGACCTTTCCAGTTGATGCAGCGAGCGCATTGATCGAACAGGTCTCCGCCGACCGGATCGTAGATCACGTCGGCTCCCTTGCCACCTGTCAGTTCCTTCACCTTCTCTTTCAGCTGGCCGTCGCCGTAGTTGACCAGATCGTCTGCCCCATGCTGCCTGGCGACCTCGAGCTTCTTGTCGGTGCTGGCAGCCGCGATGACGCGGGCTCCCATCACCTTGCCGAGCTCGACCGCGGCGATGCCCACTCCTCCGCTGGCCCCGAGCACGAGCAGAGATTCACCCGGTTGCAGATCGGCGCGTTGCTTCAGCGCATGATACGACGTCCCGTAGATCATCCCGAAACCGGCTCCGGTGTCGAAGGACATCGAGTCCGGGATCTTCTCCGCCCCGTCGACGTTGGCAACGACCTGCTCGGCCATCCCGCCGACGCCGACCATCGCCATGACCCGGTCCCCCACCGTCAGCTCGGTCACGCCCTCACCGATCTCCACCACCTTGCCCGCAACCTCGGAGGCCGGCGTGAACGGAAACGGCGGTTGAAACTGGTACTTGCCCTGAATCTGCAGCGTGTCCGGGAAGTTGAGCCCTGTCGAGTAGGTGTCGATCAGCACCTGCCCCTTGCCGGGTCTGGGGGCGTCGATTTCCTCCAGAACCAGGTTCTCGGGAGGCCCGTATGATTTGCACAGAACGGCTTTCATCAGTGATCGTGTCCCTCGTTGTAGTCAGCTAGTTGTCCCAGCCGGTGTCGTTCCGGTGGAAGTCGGGTGGAGAGTATCGAAGGGGATGACCGACCGAGGCGGTCAAAGATCCTTGAACCCCTTGCCTTCGCTGACCAGCCTCTCGATGAGTGCGGCCGGCTTCCAGAAGTCGCCATCCTGCTTCTGGAGCTCCATCAGGTGATGGTGAACGTTCTTCAGCCCGATGTGATCGGCGTAGCGTACGGGGCCACCTCGGTACACGGGCCAGCCGTAGCCGTAGACCCAGACAACGTCGATGTCACTGGGTCGGATGGCGATAGCTTCTTCGAGTATCTTCGCCGCTTCGTTGATCATCGGGTAAATGCAACGCTGAAGGATCTCGTCGTCGGGAATCTCACGCCGCTCGATCCCCGCAGCCTTCGAGGCCTCGCCGATGATCCTGTCGACTTCGGGATCGGGTGTCGGGAAACGGCTGCCCCCTTCGTAGAGATAGTAGCCGGCGCCCGTCTTCTGGCCGAAGCGTCCCGCATCACAGAGTGGATCGGCGATCGGGTCCTTCATACCGCGGGCCTGCCGGATTCTCCAGCCGACGTCAAGGCCGGCGAGATCTCCCATGGCAAACGGCCCCATCGGGAACCCGAAGTCGAACAGCACCTTGTCCACCTGCTGGGGCAAGGCCCCCTCGAGCAGCAGTCGCTGCGCCTGCTCACCTCTCTTGTGGAGCATGCGATTGCCAACGAAACCGTCGCAGACACCGACCAGCGCCGGCACCTTGCCGATGCGTTTTGCCAGCGACATGCAGGTCGCGATGACCGAGTGGCTCGTCTTGTCGCCACGGACCTCTTCGAGCAGCCTCATCACGTTGGCCGGACTGAAGAAGTGCAAGCCGATCACCGATTCCGGCCGCGACGTCGCCGCCGCGATCTCGTTGACGTCGAGTGTCGACGTATTAGTCGCCAGCACAGCGCCTGCCTTGCAGATCGCGTCGAGCTTGCCGAAGACCTCCTTCTTGAGCCTCATGTCCTCGAACACCGCCTCGATGACGATGTCGGCATCGTGGAGAGCTTCCATATCGATACTGCCGGTGAGCAGCGACATGCAGCGGTCCATCTCCTCCTGCGACATGCGGCCCTTGGAGACGGTGGCGGCATAGTTCCTCTTCATGATGCCGATACCGCGGTCCAGGGCCTCGTCGTTGGCCTCGACGATCGTGACCGGGATGCCGGCTCTCAGGAAGTTCATCGAGATTCCGCCCCCCATGGTTCCCGCACCCAGCACGCCGGCGGTGTTGATCTCGATCTGCGGTGTATCCCTGGGGACATCGGGGATCTTGGCGGCCTGACGCTCCGCAAAAAAGAAGTACTGCTGCCCTGGCCTGTTCGCCCTGCATGAGCTCGACGAACAGCTCACGTTCGCGCTCGAGTCCATCATCAAACGGCAAGTTGACGGAAGCCTCGACCGCTTTGATGCAGTTCTCCGGCGCCTCGAAGCCCCGGGACTTGCGGGCGATCGACCTTCGAAACTCATCGAAGAGGCTCGGATTGTCGCGAGCTTCTTGCAGCGCATCGGTCCGGTCACGAATCTTCAGCAGCGGCCGACCGTCTTCGATGACCTTGCGGGCAAAAGCGACCGCGGCTCGGGTCAGATCGCCGTCGACGCTGAACACCC
>CAYMLL010000007.1:16457-51906 GCA_964390645.1 uncultured Planctomycetia bacterium
GCCGCCCGGGGGAAAGCCGATTTCACGCTCGAGTGGCCCGCGCCGGTCGAGGTCACGGAAAGGCAGGTCGTCGGATCCTCGTACGGCGAGCCGATCTCACCGCAGCAGAACTCGGACTCGCGACACTGCAAGTTGCGGTTCGTACAACCCGGGTTGCAGCACACGCCGATGGTGTCGTCGTCCGGCTTGATGTCGAGGGCGCGGCACTGCTCCCTCGTGTAGCTCGTCTGGGTGCCGCCCGCCCCGGGAAAGATCCCCAGCTTGACCTCCGGGAAGCCGAGCTTCGCCCCCTGATTGGCGACCCGATAGTGACAGCCCAACGCTGTTTCCAACCCACCGCCGAGCGCCGTCCCGTGGATGGCGGCGACGACCGGTTTGGGGCAGGACTCGATCGTCGCGATCACCTCGTTCAATCCCGGTCCCTGCGGTGGCTTGCCGAACTCGGTGATGTCCGCTCCCGCGATGAAGGTCCGGCCGGAGCAGGCCAGCACGACACTCCGCACGGCATCATCGTCCGTGACAGCTTCGATGCCGGCCTTGATCCCGACACGAACACCGACACTCAGAGCGTTGACAGGTGGATTGTCGACCGTCAGAACGCCAACGTCTCCGTCGACGTCGAGACTCACGAGATCAGTGATTGCAGTCATGGGCGGCCCAGGAGTCGAAATCAAAGCTCATGGCAAGACACGACTGTCGGCGGCGGACGGCAACGCACGGCATTCTCTGCAGAGACCTCGTTCCGCCGCCCCTCGCGGGGTGATGCGAATCAGTCGTGACTTTCACATCAGGATGAATTCACTGTAACATCCCGCAAACAGCTTGTCTGTCCCCTATCTCCCCGACACCCGAACGAGCCCTGCGACGGTGCAGGGACTGCCCTGGCTGACCTCTGTCAGGAATGGGGCTGGTACGCAACAAGGCGGACTTCTCGACTGGACAGGAGACCAAGATCATGCGCCCGATCGTTGCCCTGGCTGCTTGCTTGCTCGGCATGGCCTTCTGGCGACCTTGCCGCGCCGAAGAGAGTCCCCGACCCAATGTGCTGTTCCTGATTTGTGACGACCTGAACTGCGACCTCGGTTGCTACGGACATCCACAGGTGAGATCGCCGCACCTGGACCGACTGGCGAACCGCGGCGTGCGGTTCGACCGCGCGTACTGTCAGTATCCGCTGTGTGGACCGAGTCGAGCCTCCTTCATGACGGGGTTGTACCCTGACCAGACGCTCGTCCGTCGCAACGCGATCTATCTCCGCGAGCATCTCCCGACCGTCCAGACGCTCTCTCAGATGTTCCGGTCAGCCGATTACTTTGCGACGAGAATCGGCAAGGTCTATCACTACAACGTGCCCAGGCACATCGGAACCAGCGGCCACGACGATCCCTACTCGTGGGACTACACGATCAACCCGCGGGGCCGCGACGTGGACGACGAATCACGGATCTTCAGCCTGCGTCCGGGCCGGTTCGGAGCGTGGTTGAGCTGGTTGGCTGCGGACGGAGACGATCGGGAGCAGACCGACGGCATCGCTGCGGGAGAGGCCGTTCGACGGCTCGAAAAACATGCCCGGGACAGGAGGCCGTTCTTCCTGGCTGTGGGACTCTTCCGGCCGCACACGCCGTTCGTGGCTCCGAAGAAGTACTTCGACATGTACCCGCTGAAGGACATCGTGGTGCCGCGAGTCCCCGGCGGATACCTGGACACGCTGCCAGGACCGTCGCGCCGATTGCTGACCCGCCAGCCCGAGCAAGTCGACCTGGCAGACCACCTCGCGCGAAAGGCGATACAGGCGTACTAAGCGTCGATATCCTTCGCCGACGCCCAGCTGGGCCGGGTGCTCGATACGCTCGAAGAAACAGGACTGGCCGAGAACACGGTGGTGCTCTTCACTTCCGATCACGGCTATCACATGGGCGAACATGGGCACTGGCAGAAGACCACCTTGTTCGAGAACGCCGCACGGGTCCCGCTGATCATCGCCGGGCCGGGCGTCCTTGCCGCCGGCAGCGCAACGAGATCGCCGGCGGAGATGGTGGATGTCTACCCCACACTCGCGGACTTGTGCGGATTGCGGACGCCAGGATACGTATCCGGAGTCAGCCTGGTGCCCACGTTGAAAGACCCTCGCGCGGCACCGCGCAAGGCAAGAGTCCTCACTACTCTACGCTGTGACGCCCGGAACCCGCATGGGGCCCCATGAGTTACGACATCCCCCCCGGAACCTTGTTGAACGGAACACCCTTATCGACCCGAATATCCGGCGGCAGACCCAGAACACGCTCAGCGATGATGTTCCGCAAAATCTCGTCCGTTCCGCCGGCGATGCGAGAGCCCGGCGAGGACAGATACGACTGCTGAAACAGCGCGTTGGCGACAGTCTGCTCGCGCGCGTCCAGGACGCCGCCCATGTCCAGCAGCTCCATCGCGAACGATGCGATCTGCTGCACCTGACTGGCGCTGACGACTTTCACGATCGACGCTTCCGGCCCTGGCATCTCTCCACGCGAGAGCGCGGTCAACGTCCGGTAGCGCGAGTACTTCAGCCCCTGGGTCTGCACGTACCAGTCCGCAAGCCTGTCGCGCACGGCGGAGTCGTCGACTGCCATACCCCCGTTCATCGGAACGTCCTGAGCGAGAGCGAAGATCTCATCGAAGCCTGCGCCACCGACCTCCCCGACCGCCAGCCGCTCGTGCATCAGCGGCGTGACGGCGACCCCCCATCCCTCCCCGACCTCGCCCAATCGCTGCGAATCCGGAACGCGGACGTCCGTGAAGAACACCTCGCAGAAGTGAGACCGACCCGGAATCGACTTGATGCGTCTCACCTCGACCCCCGGCGAGCGCATGTCGATGAAGAAGTACGTCAGCCCCTTGTGCTTGGCGACGTGCGGATCGTGCCTCGCCACCAGGATGGCGTGGTCCGAGTAGTAGGCTCCCGACGTCCAGACCTTCTGACCGTTGACGACCCATTCGTCCCCGTGCTGACGAACGCTGGTCCGGAGACCCGCCAGGTCGGAGCCCGCGACCGGCTCGGAGAAGAGCTGACACCAGATTTCTTCGCCGCGGGCCATTTTGGGAACATACCGCTGCCTCTGCTCCTCGGTCGCGAAGGCCATCAGAACCGGGGCGGCCATGCCCAGCCCGATCTCGAAGAAGCCGCGGGGAACGATGTAGTTCGCTTCCTCCATCTGGTAGATCACCGTGTAGATCTCCGACAGACCCCGTCCGACGTACTCCTTCGGCCAGTGGAGCCCCACCCAGCCGGCGTCCGCTTTCTTCGCCTGCCACTCCTTGGCCCGGCGAAGCGACTCGGACTCGTCGGATTCGTCCGGGGCAACCGGAAATCGCTCACTCGATCTTCGCTCGGCGTTCTTGTCGAGCCAGGCGCGAACCTCCTGTCGAAAGGTCGCCTCTTCAGGCTTGTCGTTGAAGTCCATCGGGGCTCTCTATGCTCTGGCCACGCTCGAAATCTCCACCGACGACTCCGCACCGCCGGGTTCGTCGCCGACTGCCTTCTGACGCAACAGCAGCTGCGTCACCAGTCGGTCCTTCCACCGCCGTGAGCTTCCCAGGCTCAGCGACAGCAGCTTCGACCTGCGGTAGAAGAGCTGGCAATCGCTCTCCCAGGTGAAACCGATCCCACCGTGGGTCTGAATATTCTCGGCGGCGATGTACTGGAACGCCTCCGTGGCGCTTATCCGGGCAGCCGCTGCGGCGACCGGCAACTCCGGCGCGCCAGCGGACAGAGCCCATGCGGCGTAGAGGCAATTCGATCGAGCCAGCTCGTTCTTGACGAACGCATCGGCGAGCTTGTGCTTGATCGCCTGAAACGACCCGATGGGACGACCAAACGCGTATCGGGTCTTGGCGTACTCCTGCGCCATTTCCAGGCAAGCGTCCGCGCCTCCCAGCTGCTCGAACGCCTGCAACACGGCGGCACGGTCGAACAACCGTTCGAGGAGTGGCCAGCCGGCGCCACCAGGGCCGAGTCGCTCGGCTGCTGCTCCATCGAAGACGACCCGTGCATGTGAGCGTGTAGGATCGATTGTCGAGACCCGTTCTCGGGAGACACCCCCCGCATTCAAGTCGACGAGAACCAGCGATGTGGACTCTTCCGTGGCGCCCCCCGGCGTCGTGGCGACGACAACGGCGAAGTCGGCAACGTCTCCGTCCGGAACGGGTGTCTTCAGACCGTACAGCTTGCCTTCGCGAAACTCGACGGACAGAGTGTTCGGCGTCGGTGTCCGTGAAGCCTCGGACAACGCCAGCGTCCCGATCGTCTCACCTGTGACGAGTCGCCGCAGATACGTCTCCCGCTGCCCTTCAGTGCCGGCCAGCAGAATCGCCTCGGTGGCCAGGTAGACCGACGACGAGAAGGGCACCGGAGCGAGAGCGCGCCCAATTTCCTGAGCGGTAACGCAAAGTTCCAGATGCCCGAAGCCGACTCCGCCGTACGATTCCGGGACCGCGGTGCCGGGCCATTCGAGCTCGACAAGGCCTTTCCACACGTTCCGGTCGAACGGCTCATCGCCGTCGAGGATCTGCCGTACCACGTCGGTTCCGCAACGCTCCCCGAGGAACTTCCGTGCAGAGTCCGCCAACAACTTCTGCTCTTCGGAGAAGTCGAAGTTCATGAACTCACTCTCCCGGTCGAATGCTTCTGGGGCAGGTGGTTGATCGCACTCTATAGCCTTCCATCGGAGCAAGCAAGCGCCCGATTACCTGGAATGCAAGGGCATTGCCCATCTTGTCGAGATATGGAATGATCCGGTTCAAGCCGGTCGAGTGGCTCGCATGAAACGCCGAGGAATCTCGACCCCTCGGTACGGTACGGGGCTCATTTTCACGGGTCCCGATCGTGTCGGACCTGCACGGAAAGGCGAATGAATGCCGGCCCTGGACTGCATGCGAATCCTGGACATGACGCAGTACGAGGCGGGAACCTCGTGCACCCAGGCGCTCGCCTGGCTCGGCGCCGACGTGGTGAAGGTCGAGCGTCCCGGATCCGGCGACCCCGGACGCGGCCTGATGCGCGACCTGTGGAAGGACTCGGAATACTTCGTCAACTGGAACAGCAACAAGCGCAGCGTCGCGATCAACCTTCGCGAGCCGCAAGGGCGCGAGTTGCTGTTGAAGATGGTGCCGAAGTACGACGTTTTCGTCGAGAACTACGGCCCAGGCGTCGTCGAGAAGCTCGATCTCGGATACGAGCGGCTGAAGGCTGTTCACCCGCAGCTGATCTACGCGCAGGTCAAGGGCTTCGGTACGTCGGGACCGTATTCGGAGTACAAGTGTTTCGACATGGTCGCCCAGGCTGCCGGAGGCGCATTCTCGATTACCGGTGAAGAGGACGGTCCTCCACTTCGACCCGGTCCCACCATCGGTGATTCCGGTAGCGGAATGCAGCTGGCTCTGGCCATCACTGCGGCGTACGTTCAGAAGCTCCGCACGGGCGAGGGCCAGTTGATCGAGCTCTCGATGCAGGAAGCGGTCACGTACTACATGCGAACGATGATCGCCATCGGGTCGAAATGGGGCAAGGAGGTGGCGCAACGCCGCGGTAACGGCATCGACCCGGCGATCAATCTCTATCCCTGCCAGCCCTTCGGGCCGAACGACTACGTCTACTTGATGGCGATCACGATACCCATGTGGGAGGCGCTCTGCCGGACCATCGAGCGGGAGGAGCTGATCCAGGACGAACGCTTCGCCACTCCCGCAGACCGACGCGAGAACCGAGAAGCGATGAGGGAGGAGATCTCCACCTGGACGCGGCAGCGCACCAAGCGAGAGGCGATGCGGGAACTCAGCGAGGCCGGAGTCCCGGCCAGCGCGGTCTTCGACACGCGCGATCTCTATGAGGATCCTCATCTGAAGGAGCGGGAATTCATTCAGACCGTCGAACACGAGACGCTCGGACCGATTCCACTGCTCCGCTGGCCGCCACGCCTCAACGCGAGCCCCCTGCCGCACCACGCCGCGCCCCCCCTACGCCCGCACACCCCAGAACTACAGGGCGAGGCTCTCGACCTCGACCCCGGCGATATCGAGCGCATGGAGGCCGAAGGAACCATCGCGATCAACCGGGCCGAGACTGCTTGAAGCAAGGCCTGTCTTCCACCCGCACCCTGACTCGAAGGAGCGGGGACACATGGATCCTCCAAAGAACCCTGATCAGCACTCCCGCTCGCCTGGCGAGTACGACAGCCAGCGCGACATGGACCTGTTCTGGAAAGAGGTCGAACCGCGGCGTGAGCCGATTCAGCAGCGGTGGTACATCCCGCTTGTTCTCTTGATCGTCGTGATCAGTGTTCCGTGGTACCGCGAGCAGGGCGAGACGGGGACGGTCGTCGCCGGATTGCCGCTGTGGATATGGGTCACGATTCTCTGCTCGTTGGCGATCTCGGCCATCGTCGCGAAGGTGGCGCTCCAGCACTGGGATGACGAGGAACCCACGGGGCGGGGGGAAGAAGAGCAGTGAAGACCAATCTCGGCGTCGACGCCCTGGTTTTCATGGGGCTCTACCTCTGCGTCATGCTGACGATCGGCTGGCTGGGTCGAAGGAGCCGCAAGGAAGAGTCGTTGCGAGACTTCTACCTGGCCGGCTCTTCGCTGGGCTTCATGGTTCTCTTCCTGACGCTGTTCGCGACGCAATACAGCGGCAACACGCTGCTCGGGTTCGCCGGGCGATCGTACAGCCAGGGCGCGACCTACATCGTCAGCATCACATTCATGATCCTGGCGATCTCCACCTTCATGGTCTACGCGCCGAGACTGTTCCGGCTGTCGCGCAAGTTCGGCTACATCACGCCCGCCGACTACGTTTTCCACCGCTTCGGCTCGCATTCGATCCGCATCCTGACAGTCGTCCTGCTCTCCTGGGGACTGGCGAACTACATCCTGGAGCAGCTCGTCGCGATGGGCCACGGAGTGGAGGCGATCTCGAACGGCCGGATCACGCAGGTCATCGTCGGCGTGTGCGAAGGAATCGGCCTGGGTGCCGCGGTTACCGGCGTCGAGCCGGGGCAGTTCGATTTCATGGGTGGCGTGCTGCTTCTGGCCTTCGTGATGCTCGTCTACGAGTCGCTGGGCGGGATGCGCGCCGTCGCGTGGACCGACATCATCCAGGGCTTGCTGCTCTTCGCCGGATGCGGCTGCATCCTGTTCATTCTTCTGACCACCGAAGGTGGACTGCCGGCAGCGACAGCCAGACTCCAGGAAGTCGAGCCCGAGAAGATCCAGACGCCCGATTGGGGTGGGCTCCGCGTCTGGGGAAGCAATCTCGTGCTGCTGGGGCTCGGAGTCGCGCTCTACCCTCACGCGATCCAGCGAATCTTTGCGGCGCGCTCGCTGCCGACACTCCGCAAGTCGATGGCGGCGATGGCGTTCATGCCATTCGTGACAACCCTGCTCGCGTTTCTGATCGGATACATCGGGCTCAGCAAGTTCCGTGGACTCGAGGACAGCGACAAGATCACGATCTACGTACTGACAAGCATGGGGGAGAGCCTGCTCGTCTACTGGATCGTGGTCGTCGTGCTGACGGCAGTCGTGGCGGCGATCATGTCGACCGCGGACTCTGCGCTGCTCTCGCTCGGCTCCATGTTCACGAAGGACATTTACAAGGTCTACATCCGGCGTGACGCCACTCCGCGTCACTATCTGATGGTGGGCAAGGCGTTCGGATGGGGCGTGATGGTCATCCTGATCCTCTGCACGTACGTTTCGCTGAAGACTGAGAGCTCGATCTGGCTGCTGATCAAGCTGAAGCTCGAGTTCATGGTCCAGCTCTCGCCCGTCTTCATGCTGGGTCTCTTCTGGAAGAGGTTGCCCGCCTGGGCGGCGCTCGCCGGAATGCTGACCGGCACCGTGATCACGCTCATCCTGTGGGGTGGCGCGACAGCGAATCTCTGGTCCCAGGCTTCTCGATCGCCGCTCGGAATCAGTGCGGGAGTATGGGGACTGGCCGTCAATTACGGGATCTGTGTCGCAGGGACGATTTTGACGCCGGATCCGGCAAGGACGGAGGCGTGCGTTCCGGAGGCTCGGACGGGGAAGTAGAAGCCCGGGAGCGAGGCGACCGCCCCTCCCGCGAAGACGTCGTGCCGGACTTCGAGTCTTCCCGGTCCATCGTCTGTCGTCGAACCGAGCTCGGCTCTCGAGAGTTCAAAGTCGGACTGACTGCCCGGTCGAGGAGTCAACTCGCCGCGAGAGTGGTCATTTCTCCCGAACCCTCGTCATCAGGCACCGTGTACACGGAGCGGACCAGGCATGACATTGCCTGTGTTCCGGCATCTCGATCCGCTCTCGGATGACTCGCTCTCGCATACGGAGCACCTTCTCGCCGCGATGCTAATCACCTTGCCTGGCACAAGGCGGGTGGAGATAATCTGTCACACTTGTTCTCTCGCCGCGAAGCAGACGATCCGGAGGATCCGAGATGAATCGACGCGACGTCCTGCGTGTTGGCGCTGCCGCGGCACTGTCGACTCTGAGCGCCCGTGCCTATGCGGCTGTTCCCAACAAGCCACGGAGAGTCGGTCTGATCGGATGCGGGTGGTTCGGCAAACACGACCTGACACGACTCATGCAAGTCGATCCTGTCGAGGTCGTAGCGCTTTGTGACGTGGACCGGAAGATGCTGCAGCGAACGGGCGAGCTGGTCCAGTCGCGGCAAGTGTCCAGGAAGATGCCGCGTCTTCACGGAGACTATCGCGAGATGCTGGCCGAGAAGGACATGGACATCGTTCTGGTGGCCACACCTGATCACTGGCATGCGCTCCCGATGATTGCAGCCGTCGAAGCCGGGGCTGATGTGTACGTGCAGAAGCCGATCAGCCTGGACGTCCTCGAAGGAAAGGCGATGGTGGACGCCGCTCGGAAGCACAAGCGCGTGGTCCAGGTCGGATTGCAGCGCCGCAGCAAGCATCACTTGATCGACGCTCGCGACCAGGTAATCCGCGAAGGACTCCTCGGCGACATCGCTCATGTGGAGACCTGCTGCTACTACCACATGCGAAGCCGACGCAACCCGCCCGTCACCAAGCCACCGGAGTGGTTCGACTACGAGATGTGGACCGGGCCGGGCCCGAAGATGCCCTATACGTCGCTGATCCACCCTCAATCCTGGCGGGCATTCATGGAATACGGCAACGGCATCATGGGCGACATGTGCGTCCACATGCTCGACATCGTGCGGTGGGTCTTGAACCTCGGTTGGCCCGGGCGAGTCTCGTCAAGCGGGGGAATCCTGGTACAGACCGATTCGGCCGCCAACATCCCCGACACCCAGAACGCCACCTTCGAGTTCGACGACTTGAATGTACTGTGGACGCACCGATCGTGGGGTGACCCACCCGACCCGAGATACCCGTGGGCAGCAAAGATCTATGGCGACAAGGGAACTCTGAAGCTCGACGTCCGGAAGTGGGAGTTCGAGCCGCGGGGAAACGGCAAGAAGCTCTCGGGCGAGTGCCTCTACGAGTTCGACAAGTACCCGCTGGATGTATCGGACAAGAAGACCATTCGCCTGGACCAGAGCGCTGCCTCGGCAATCCGCAATCACATGCGCGACTTCCTCGAGGCGATCGACAACCGCACGAAGCCGGTAGCTGACATCGAACAGGGCCACATCTCTTCAGCCAGCTGCATTCTGGCAAACCACGCGCTGAAGCTGGGCCGTTCACTGGAGTTCGATCCCGAGTCCCACACGGTGGCAGGCGATGACGAGGCCAACAAGCTGCTGAAGCGCCCCTACCGCGCGCCGTGGAAACATCCGCATTCCGGGACCTGATCGATGCCCCGGAGCGAGTTCGAGACCGAGACGGCAATCGTTCCCGCCGGCGATGGTGTATGGACGACGCGCCTCGCGCGACACTGGAACATCGGCGACACCTGCAACGGTGGGTACGCGCTGATGCCGGTGCTGCGGGCGCTGCAGGAGCTGACCGGGCAGCCCGATCCGATCTCGGTCACCACCCACTTCCTGCGTCCCGCTCAGGGTGACACCGATGCCCGGATCGAGGCCACCCTGATTCGCTCTGGCCGGACGGTCTCGACCGCTCGCGGGTCCCTGTCGCAGGAAGGCAAGGAGCGTCTCGTCGTCATCGCCGCGCTCGGTGATGTCGAACGGCAGGTCGGAATCGGTCCGGAGGTCAGCCCCGACCCACCCGACCTGCCTCCCGTCGAGCGGTGCACACACCGCGGCGATCTCGAGCAAGGTGTCGACCTGCCGCTACTCACCCGCGCCGACATCTATCTTCATCCGGATCACGTGGTGCCCGGCCGCAGTGCGCGGTCCGGAGTCGAGGGCTGGATCCGCTTTTCCGACGGCACTCCTCCATCGACGCTGTCGCTGGCGTTCTTCGGCGATGCCTTCCCGCCGTCGGTCGGCTCGATCGTGGGGTCCACGGGCTGGGTCCCGACGATCGAGCTGACCGTGCACGCCCGGCGCAAGCCGGCAGCGGGATGGCTGCTGGGACGCTTCAAGTGCGACGACCTGCACAAGGGTCGCATGATCGAGACCGGAGCCTTGTGGGACTCGGACGGCGCGCTCGTCGCTCGCTGCCGCCAGGTAGGACTGCTACTGGGAGAGTGAGTGGTGCTCCCGATCCTGCCTGCTCTTCCCGCGTAGGAGCAATCGCTCGATGCCGGCCGGATGGAACACGATCTCCGGGCGCTCGGCGTTGCTCGACACGATCAACAGCAAGGGTCCGGCATCGCTGGACGTCGCCGTCGACGACGGATCCGGCAACAGCGCGAGTTGACGGCGGCGAGCCGAAGGCGAGTCGGCCACCACGCCATGCTCAGAGCTCTGGCTCTTCCCACCAGGGAAAGAAGTCGGGAAGATCACTGCTGACCCTGCCAGGAAAGTCGGGAGCGCGCTTCTCCAGGAACGAGTTTATGCCTTCCTTCGCGTCGGGTGTTGTCGACAGGGCGCTGATACCCGCCGTGTCCACGCGGTGCGCGTCTACCGGATCCGGCGCGCCGAGCATTCGCCACAGCATATGACGCAACACCGTATTCGATACCCTGGAGCTCCGCTCGACGAACTCCCGAGCCAGCTCCCGTGCAGCGGGCATGAGGTCCTCGGGATCATGAAGGCTGCGGACCAGACCCGCGTCGAGAGCCTCCTCTGAACGAAACACACGAGCCGAGAAGCACCATTCCAGCGCCTTGCTGATACCGACGATGCGCGGCAGAAACCACGCCGAGCAGCCCTCTGGAACGAGCCCTCGGGCTGCGAAAACAAAGCCCATCTTGACGTTGCGCGCGGCCATGCGCACGTCTGCCGCCAGGGTGAAGGTGATGCCTACACCGACGGCCGGGCCGTTGAAGGCGACGATCACCGGCTTCAGGCTCCTGAAGATCCGACGCGACAGCTCGCCACCGCCGTCACCGCGCTCGCTTGCAGCGACTCGCTGGTCGTGACCCTCCCAGGTCGACTCCCCCCGGGACAGGTCCTGTCCCGCGCAGAAGCCCCGGCCGGCGCCGGTGATGATGATGGCACCGACGTTATCATCCGCATCCGCCAGATCAAAGGCGCGAAGAAGGTCGCGCAGCATGCCGCCGCTGAAGGCGTTGAGAATCTCGGGTCGATTCAGCGTGATGGTCAGGATGCTGTCTTCTACTTCGTACAGGATGGTATCGAATTCCATGAGCGGGTCCTGCCTCGAGAAGCGTTGCGGTCGGGCTCGCGGACGGATGTCAGTGGAGATCCCGGCCTAGGTGGCTCGCTGGCGCATCTTGTCGCGCAGACGACGCATGCCACGTAGCCAGCGATCGTAGTCGGCGGTCTTGCGCTGCATGTAGGTCAGGACTTCCGGGTGTGGAAGGATCAGGAACCGCTCCTCGTCCATCGCCCGGATCACCACGTCACACACCTCATCGGTCTCCAGCATGCCGTCCAGCCCGGCAACACCACCGTCGGTGCCGGCCGTCATGCCGGTGCGGACCGCCTGAGGGCAGAGAAGCGAGACCCGGATGCCGTCGTCATGATGAGCGATGGACAGGGACTCCGCAAAGCCCACGGCAGCATGCTTGGTGACCGAATAGGGAGCGGACCCGATCTGGCTCAGCAAGCCGGCGGCAGAGGAAGTGTTCAGCAGGTATCCACTTCCTTGCGCGATCATCCTCGGCAGGACGGCCCGGGCCGCGTAGATGTGGGCCATGACGTTGATGCCCCAGATCCGTTCCCAATCTTCGTTGGCAGCCGACGCGACGTGCGATGGATCTCGGACCCCGATACCGGCGTTGGAGACGAACACGTCAACTCGACCGTACGTCTTCTCGGTCGCCTCGACCACGCGAACGATATCCGCTTCGTCGGCGACATCGGCACCGAGGCCGACGCCTCCGACCGACTCGGCGACCGTCTTGACACCATCCTCGTTGATGTCGACAGCGACGATGCCGGCGGCACCTTCTTCATGAAAGCGTTCGCACAGCGCCTTTCCGATGCCACTGGCAGCACCGGTCACGATCGCGATCTTTTCTTTCAGCTTCATTCGACTTCCGTTTCGCTTGGGGGATCGAGCTCCAGGTGAGGTTCTCTCCTCAGATCACACCGCGTTCCTGCAGGAGTCTCCAGGCTCGTTCAGACCGCCGCCGCGCCGCTTCCCGGTACTGCAGCGCCTTGGCGGAGCTGGCGTTGCCATCCAGGCCTCTCTTGTAGACTCCCTGAACGATGCCCGCGCTCCGGAACATGTTGTAGGCGATATAGAACGTCCAGTTGTCGATACCGTCACGACCGGCGTGCCTGCAGTACTCGGCCACCAGCTCGTCTTCGCTGGGAATGTTCAACGCTGCAAGGTCCGCGCCAGCCAGGCCGACCCCCGCATAGTCTTCACCGTGATACTCCTGGCAGATGTAGCCCAGATCGGCCAGGCCGTCGCCACGAGTCGACAGCTCCCAGTCGATAACCCCGACGATGTGTGGATCCGTGGGGTCCAGCAGCACGTTGCCGAGACGGTAGTCGCCATGCACGACGACGCTGGCGGAGTCTTCGGGAACGTTGGCCGGCAACCACTCCATCAGCGCGTCCATCGCGTCAATCTGCTCCGTCTTGCTCGCGACGTACTGCTTGCTCCAGCGGCTGATCTGACGCTCATAGTAGTTGCCGGGCTTACCGAAGGTCTCGAGCCCCACAGCCACCGGATCGACCCTGTGCAGCTCCGCGAGAACCCTCGCAAGGTCGTTGTAGACGGCACGCCGATCTTCCGGGCTCAAGGTCGGTAGACAGGTGTCGGTGAGCAGGCGGCCATCGACCCACTCCATCACGTAGAACTTGGTCCCGATGACCTCGGGGTCCTCGCACAGACAGAACATCTCGGGTACAGGCACCGGCGTATCCCTCAGCGCATGCATGACGCGATGTTCTCGATCTACCTGGTGCGCGCTGGGCAACAGCTCCCCGGGAGGCTGCTTCCGCATCACGTACCGCCGCCCGTCAGCTTCCAGAAGGAACGTCGGATTGGATTGACCGCCTTCGAACTGACGGATGGCCAGACTGCCGCTGAAGCCGGCCACATGGGCGACCATATGCTCACGAAGAGCGTGCTGATCGAACTGGTGGGCAGCCCGTACTTCGGTGGTTTCTACGTCGCTCATACCGGGTCCACGTCCGCGCCGCATTGTACGATCGATGGCCTCGCCGGTGGAAGACGGTGGGGCGGGGAATCGCCCCGCTCCCCCCGGGACGCCACCGGGGACAGCCAGAGGTCTCCAGAGCCCTGACCCGTGACCTGAACCCGTCGAGGGAGACCCACCGTCCGTCCGGCCGGTGGCCGACGAGCTTGCCCTTATTCCGCGCCGAGCCGCAGCAAGAGGTTGGGGTGCGACAGGGCGAGTCGGTAAGATACCCGGGTAAGGCCGGCTCGAAGCCGTGGAGGCGAGCGGCCGGCTTCTCGCTTGGCCCGTCAGACGAGGTCGGGTTCGCCGGGGCGCAGCACAAGCCTGGTGCTCCGCTGATCGTGGCGATCACGGCCCGTGTCGCGATTCAGTCCGCACGCGATACCGGATCAGCTCGCTGCGATCGGGGGCGCGCTCCTGGTCGTCGGAGGCCTGCCCAGGGAGGCATCATGAAAACGAACGTCGCGGTTCTCTTGGCTGTGTGTGTGCTGGCCCTCGGATTCACGTTCCTGCAGACGGACGCGGAAGTCCGGACGGCTGCGTCTCGTAACGACGCTGACGGCGGCGCCGCCAAACCCGACTACCTGTCCGCGGAACTGCGAGCGGCCGTCCAGAACTTGAAGTCCGAGATGGCTGCTCAGCCGACGAATCCTGAAAACGCTCGAAGTCGAGCGATGGTCGCCTGGAAGTGGCTGAACGCGTACGCACGCGCGGGAGGCCGCGTGCCCATCGATCTTCCGTTGATGTGCGGCGTGGTCCTGTCCTTTCAGAACGGCTATCGCAGACCTTCACGGCTCGACGGGCTCATTCACGATCTCTGGCTACGGGAGGAGCAGCCGGACGCGATCGGCAAGATCGTCAGCAACACCGGCGGGCCCTTCGAGGCATTCAGCTATCAGACCATCGAGCAGACCTACACGATCGGAAGCATGCCGATGCTCCCGGGCGGCGGGGTTCTCCTCGGGCGACACTTCATGTCGGACGCTCCGCGGTATCAAACGGACGATCCTTCGGCTCCGAACTACGTCTCGGTTCGCTGCTCGAATCCCCGAGCGCGGTTCACGGTGACGACGAATCCACTGAGCGGAATGCATGGAGGCTTCCGCTCGGCGACGGGCGCGCCGACGTTCCAGCTCGCAGGCCCGACGCTCGTCCCGGGCGATACGATCACCGTCGTCTACGGTGACAAGACCGGCGGCTCGCCCGGATTCCGCGTGCAGTCGTATTCCAATGACGCGTTCCCGCTGCCGCTGTACATCGATCTCGACGCGAAGAAGAGATTCGTGAGCCTGCCGATCTCCACCTACCGTGTCGTCGGCCGCAAGGAGGTCAAGCTGGTGCGCGCGCTGGCGCCGTCCGTGGTCAAACCGGGTGAGCGCTTCGAGCTGGCGGTGCGCAGCGAGGATCAGTACTACAACCGAGCCAGTGGTCGTGCTCCCGCCTGGCAGGTCTCTCTCGGCGGCAAGCGGGTGGGGAACATCGCTGCCAGCGACGAGACGGTCGGCGTGTTGAAGGACGTGTCGATCTCGGAGCCGGGAGTGCATCGATTCACCGTTCGATCGGCGGACGGAGGGCTACAGTGCCTGTCGAACCCGGTGCGGGTCGAGACCGACCCGGCACACCGGGTTTACTGGGGAGAGACCCACGGACATACCGGCTTCGCCGAAGGCCAGGGAACGCCGGAGGCTTTCTACGAGTTTGCCCGTGACGACGCACGTCTCGATTTCTTGACGCACTCCGAGCACGACCTGTGGATGGACGATCACGAGTGGCAAGTCCTGATCGACAACGTGAAGAAGTACAACGAAGAAGGGCGCTTCATCGCGTTCCTCGGCTACGAGTGGACGATGCAGGCCGAACACGGTGGGCATCACAACGTGATCTTCCGGACGGCGGACAACCGCCTGCGCGTTCCCCTGCAAGAAGCTCCCTACCTTTCGAGCCTGTACCGGGGGCTGGCAGCGCAGAATGACATGCGGGACGTTCTGGTCATTCCACACGCTCACGAACCCGGAGACTGGCGGCAGAGCCATCCGCAGATGGAGCACCTCGTCGAGATCATGTCGATGCACGGCCGCAACGAGTGGTTTGGCGTCATGTATCTGCAGCACGGACACCGGGTCGGGTTCATCGCCGCGTCTGACGATCATCTGTCGCATCCGGGCCTGCCGACGCCGTTGATCCGAGGGCTGGCGGATTCCGGAGGCCTGGCAGCAGTGCTCGCACCGCGGAAGACGTCCGACGCGATCTTCGACGCGATGAAAGATCTCGCCGCTTACGCCACGTCGGGCGAGCGGATCATTCTCGACTACCGGCTCAACGGAGCCCGCATGGGAACCGCCATTCCGCGGCCGGAGCACTGTCGGATCACGGGTTCCGTTCACGGCACCGCCCCCATCGACTCGATCACCGTCGTGAGAAGCGGGAAGGAGATCTGGACGAAGGAGTGCCTCGAATCGAGCTCCTTGCAGACGGTGGAGCTGCAGTTCCTTTCGCCAACCCGCCCGGGTATTCACGACAGCCCGCGCGGCTGGCGACAGTGGGAAGGGACCATAACCGTACGCGGCGGCAGCGTGGCGAAGATTTCCACTCCGTCGCTCTACAATCCGCGCGCCGACGTAGCCTCGGTCCGCGAGGACGACTCCCGTGTCGTCGACTTCAAGTTCGCCACGCGGGGCAGCGAGAAAGGCGTCATTCTCGAGCTCGACGGCGCGACGGCGGATACACGAATCGAGGTATCTCTGATCGCCAACAGCGAACGCTACACCACCCCGCCAGCCTTCCGGAAACCCGCTCGACTGGCCGCCGAGTCGTTCACATTCCGGCTGGGCGACGCTCTCACGGGGAAAGCGAAGCACGACATTCACGTCGAGCACTTCGTTGACGAGGTCACGTTGCGGTCGATCGACCCCCGCGGCTCCTTCGATGAGTCGTTCGATTTCACGGATCCCGTGAAGCCGAGGCAGGGCGAGTACTACTACGTGCGCGTCCGACAGCTTGACGGCGGATCGGCGTGGTCAAGCCCTGTCTGGGTGGGCGGGTACGGGCCGAAGTGAAAGTCGGCGCCTGGTCGAATCCGGCGATCGAGCGGCGATAGAGCCACGTTCTCGAGCCATCTCCAGTCTCCAGTCTCCAGGTCACCACAGAACCGATGCCATTCGACCTCCGCAGGGGATTCCGACTGATCGACCTCAGTGTACCGCTGAAGCACCAGGCGCCGAGCGAGCCATCACCGGCGTCGATCCGCTACACGACCCACGCCGAGGGGGGTCTACAGCAGATGCAGCGGGTCTTCGGCGTGACACCGGAAGATCTCGTGTTCTCGGAGGGACAGGGGTGGGCCGTGGAGCACATCGAGGCGAGCACTCACACCGGTACGCACGTCGACGCTCCCTGGCACTATGCCGCAACGTCGGAAGGCAAGCCGGCGCGACGGATCGACGAGGTTCCCCTCGAGTGGTGTTTCGGGCCCGGAGTCGTCCTCGACGTTCGTCATGTGGACAACCGCGAGCGGAATCGCGTCGCGGGCCTGCACGGTGCGCGGGATAAGGCCGATTACGAGCTTCGGCCGCAGGATATCGTCCTGCTGCACACCGGAGCGGACAAGCGAATCGACTCCGCGGATTACTTTCAGCAACCGGGTATAGGACGAGACGAGGTTCTCTGGCTGGCGGACCAGGGGGTGCGCGTCATCGGCATCGACGCCTACACGCTAGACCGGCCCTTCGCCAGCATGATCGCGGACTACCGGCGTAGCGGTGATGGACGACACATCTGGCCGGCCCACTTTGCGGGCGTCGAGAGGGAATACTGCCAGATCGAGAAGCTGGCGAATCTCGACGAGCTACCGTGCTCGCACGGTTTTCTCGTGTCGTGTCTGCCGGTGAAGATCGAAAAGGCCAGCGCAGCCTGGTGTCGCGCTGTCGCCATCGTTCCGCTGTGATGACGGCAAGCTCCCACTTCCCAGGAAGCAACCGATACGTGAGCGTCATGAGGCACACCGAAACACCCGTCGTCATCCGGCTGGTCCTTCTTGCAGCCGCGTTCACGGCCACGTCCGTTCACGCCCAGATCCGTGGAAAGCCGAAACCGGCGGTGTTCCCTCCGCTGACCACCGACCAGGCCGCGAAGAAGCAGCAGGTCCTCGCGAGCCTCGAGGTGGATTCGACCGCGGCGGCCCGTCGGCCGAATATCGTCCTCTTGCTGGCTGACGATCTCGGCTACGCCGACATCGGCTGTTTCGGTTCGAAGACGATTCCGACGCCGCATATCGACAAGCTCGCCGCCCGAGGAGTTAGCTTCACGAACGCCTACGTCACCGCGGGAACGTGCAGCCCGTCCCGCGCGGGGCTGCTGACCGGCCGCTACCAGAACCACTTCGGGTTCGAGTTCAACACGGGCTCGAAAGCCGTGACGACCCGCGAAGGCCGGGGGCTCGATCCGTCTGCAATCACCATCGCCGATGTCATGCGACGGGCTGGATACAGCACGGGTATCGTCGGCAAGTGGCACCTCGGAACGCGAAAGCAGTTCCACCCGCTGGAGCGGGGATTCGACGAGTTCTTCGGCTTTCTCGCCGGTGCACACACCTTCATCACCCAGACCCGGCTGTCGAAAGTGGAGCGTTCGATCCAGGGCGGCAGGGGCGACGCGAGCGGGATCCACCGTGGCATGAAGAAGGTCGATGAGACGGAGTACCTGACCGACGCGTTCGCCCGCGAGGCGGTGGGCTTTGTAGAACGGCACAAGGCAGAGCGGTTCTTCCTCTACGTGCCGTTCAACGCCGTCCACACGCCGATCCAGGCGACGAAGAAGTACGTGGACCGTTTCGAGGACGTCCCCGATCTGAAACGGCGAACCTACTACGCGATGACCAGCGCCCTGGACGATGCCGTCGGTCGTATTGTCGACGCCTTGAAACGAAACAAGCTGGAAGACGATACGCTGGTGATCTTCTGCAACGACAACGGCGGCCCCGTCTATACCGGAGTGCAGGACAACGGGCCGCTGCGACTGGGCAAGCTGTTCCTGTTCGAAGGCGGCGTACGCGTGCCTCTGGTGATGAGGTGGCCCGGGGTCATCCCCGAGAACGAGGTGCGCGACAACATCGTGAGCACTCTCGATCTTTTCCCGACGCTGAGCCGTATCGCCGGCGCGACACCACCGAACCGGCTCGGTCTACACGGAGTCGACCTGAGCGCGTGGCTACGCGGCACGAAGGCCAGCCCGGCTCGCGAGCCGCTGTTCTGGAGAAACGGACCCAACAAGGCGATGCGAAGGGGCAAGTGGAAGCTGATACAGGTCCCGGGTCATGTCTGGCTGTTCGACCTCGAAGCCGACGTCGGTGAGCAAACCAACCTCGCCGGGAAGCGCCCGGACGTGACCCGGCAGATGCAACAGGAGCTCGCGCGATGGGAAAAACGGATGAGAGCTCCGTCCTGGCCGGCACGTCCCGCGCGGAGAGATGCCGAGGTCGACGGCGTCCCGTACCGGGTCAACATCTGATGCGATGAACCGGGCTGCGGCCACTTCGACCGGCGGACCTCCGGCCACGGGACCGGGACTCCTGCTGGCAGCCGATCGTGAGTGCCCGACCAGTCGAACGATCAGAGCGTCTGAAGGTTGCGCTCCAGCACGTCGCCGTACTTCGCCAGCGCCGCCGCTCGCCGCTTCGGCAAGTGCATCGTCGGGAACAGGTCATCGCAGGGGACATAGTCGTCGAGCACGCGACGGGCCACCTGGATCTTGTGGACCTCGGTCGGGCCGTCGGCCAGCCCCATGTGGAACGACTCCATGACCTCCCTGGCGAACGGCATCTCCCACGAAGCACCGAGCGATCCGTGGATCTGCAGCGCTCGCGTCGCGACGTTGCGATAGACACCGGGCATCGCCGCCTTGACCGCCGAGATGTCCTTGCGAACTCGCTTGTAGTCGTTGTACTTGTCGATGCGCCACGCGGTTCGCAACACCAGGAGGCGGAACATCTCCATCTCGAGCCACGAGTCGGCGATCATCTCCTGGACCATCTGCTTCCTGGAGAGTTGCTCACCCTGAGTGGTCCGGCTGAGGGCCCGCTCACACATCATGTCGAAGATGCGTCGCACTCGCCCCGACGTCCGCATCGCGTGGTGGATGCGTCCGCCTCCGAGCCGGGTCTGCGCCACGGTAAAGCCACCACCGCGCGGACCGAGGAGATTCTCCCTCGGAACGCGAACGTTGTCGTACCGAACATAGCCGTGCGCCCCCCTGTCCTCCGCCTCGGATTCTGTACCCAGACCGATGTTCCGGATGATCTCCAGGCCGGGAGTGTCCCTCGGCACGAGAAACATCGACTGCTGCTCGTACGGCGGGTTGTCGGGATCGGTTACCACCATGGCGATGAGGAACGACGCGTAGCGAGCGTTCGAGGAGAACCACTTCTCACCGTTGATCACCCACTCCTCGCCGTCGAGCTCTGCGCAGGTCTTGAACACCTTCGGGTCGGCGCCACCCTGAGGCTCCGTCATCGAATAGCACGAGACGATTTCGTTCCGCAGCAGAGGCTCGAGGTACTTCTCCTTCTGCTCCAGCGTGCCGTAATGGGCCAGGATTTCGCTGTTGCCGGTGTCGGGCGCCTGGGTGCCGAAGATCGTGGACGCACACCGTGCCCGACCCAGAATCTCGTTCATCAGCGCCAGCTTCACCTGCCCGTAGCCCGGTCCCCCGAGCTCCGGGCCGAGATGGCAAGCCCATAGCTTCCGCCTCTGGACAATCTTCTGGAGCGGCTTGATGATCTCGTTCCGCACCGGATCGTCGAGGTCGTACGGGGTCTTGATGATGAAGTCGAGCGGCTCGATCTCCTCGCGCACGAACTCGTCCATCCAATCGAGCTCATCTTGAAATCCGGGGTCGGTCTCGAAATCCCAGGCCATGGAGGGCCCTCCTCGTTCGTGACAGTGCCTGGATCAGGCGGGCGGGGCAACGGCCCCGCCGTCGATCTTCAGAACGGCGCCGGTGGTATAGCTGGACAGATCACTGGCGAAGTAAAGCGCTGCACCGACGATCTCTTCGGGCTGGCCGCCGCGCCGCAACGGAATCCGCTCTTGCGCTCTCTTGCTGAAGGCCTCCATGTCCCAGGCCTTCGAGATGTCCGTCAGAAAGGGGCCCGGCATGATGCAGTTGACCCGAACCCTGGGACCATACTCGCCGGCAAACGCAGTCGTGATGTTGTTGACGCCGGCCTTGGCCGCCGAGTAGATCGTCTCGTTGGGCGTGGGATTGACCGCGGAGACGGAGCTGACGTTGATGATGGAGCCGCCGTCCCCGTCGTACATTCGCTTGCCGAAAATGGCGGAGAGCCGGAAGGGCCCCTTGAGATTGACCTGCATCACCTTCTCGTAAAGCGCCTCGGTAACCTCGTAAAGCGACGGGTACAGCGGCGACATTCCGGCGTTGTTGACGAGAACATCGCAGCGACCGAACTCGTCGTACACAGCTTCACACAACCGGTCGCACTGGTCCCAGTAGCCGACGTGGCAGGCGACCGGAAGCGCCCGCCGACCCGTCGCGGACTCGACCTCGGCAGCGAGCTTCTCACAGCTCTCGAGCTTGCGGCTGGCGATGACGACATCGGCGCCGTGGCGCGCAAACGCCTTCACCATCTCCTTGCCCATGCCGCGGCTGCCACCCGTGACGACCACCACCTTCGCGGACAGATCAAACGGATCAGACACGCGATCCCCTCATGTCGACGGCGACCATTTCGCTGGAAGGCTCAACTCCTGACCCAGTCAGCCTTGCGCTTCTCCCGGAACGCGGCCATACCCTCCGCTCCTTCTTCCGAGGCGAACATCCTGGCACTCCAGGGTGCCGTCTCCGCAAATCCTTCTTCTCGTGACATGAGCGGCACCCGGCGAACCAGCTTCTTGCTCTCCGCCACCGCGTTGGGACCGCCGAGGCAGATCATATCGATCTCCTCCTGAACGGCATCCCCGAGCTGATCTCCCGGCACGGCACGGTGTACCAGCCCCATGTCGACGGATTGTTGAGCGGAGAACCGCTCGCCCGTCAGAAACAGCTTCATCGCGTTGTGTGCCCCGAGCTTGGGCAGACATACGACGGAAATCACCGCCGGAATCACCCCGATCCGCACTTCGCTGAAGCTGAACACGACATCGTCCGCCGTGATCGAAATATCCACGGCACCCACGATTCCCAGGCCGCCGGCGAAAGCCGGTCCGTTGACCGCCGCGATCACGGGCTTGGGGTTGTCCTGGATCTGGGTGAGCAGCTGTGGATACGGGATGACGCGCCCACCGGTTTCCTGGCCACGTTTGGCCTTCAAGTCTGCACCGGCACAGAAGGCGGGCGGAGACCCGGTGATCACGACACAACGAACTTCGTCGTCGTCGTTCGCCGCCAGCAGATGATCATGGGTTTCCGCGATCAACGTCGGCGACAACGCGTTGCGTCTCTCCGGACGGTTGAGCGTGATCCAGGCGCCACCGTTGCGAACGTCGTACAGGGTCTGTTCCGTTGTCGGCATGAGTTTCCCGTCCGTTGCTTCTCCCGACGACTCCGCTGCCATTCGTGCGGGCTCGTTCGCCTTCTAACGGCCCTTCCAGTCAGGCGGTCGTTTCTCCGAAAAAGCCTTCGGCCCCTCAACGAAGTCCTCGCTGTCTCTCATGGCGACGACCGAGTCGTACTGCCTCTTCATGGACTCCTCGAGCGACGCGCAGTCAAGACTCCGGTAGACCACATCCTTGCTCGCACGGATCGAGAGTGGCGCGCACTGGCAGATCGTCTCGGCCCAGCTCCGTGCGACCTCCGCCAGCTCATCATGGGGAACCACCTCGTTGACAAAACCGAGGCTCTTGCCTTCCTCGGCCGGTACGTGACGGCCGGTGAGAATCATGCCCAGAGCGCGCTTCACCCCGATCTGGCGCGGCAGCCGATTCAAGCCTCCGGCGAGCGCAGCGAGTCCGACCTTGGGTTCGGGTAGCGCGAACTTCGCCCTGTCCGATGCGATGATCAGGTCGCAGGCCAGCGCGATCTCGAAGCCACCGCCCATCGCGACTCCGTTGACCGCGGCGATCACCGGCTTGGTGAGATCAAAGCGTGAGGTCAAACCGCCGAATCCACGCGGCATCGGCACTCGCTCGCCACCTTCCGCCTGGTAGCGCAGGTCGTTCCCTGCACAGAACCCTCGGCCACTGCCGGTGATGATGGCCACCCACATGTCGGAATCCGCCGCGAAGTCATCAAACACCTCGCCAAGCTCTGCATTCCCTGGCGGGTGCAGTGCATTCAGACGCTCGGGCCTCTCGATGGTGACAGTCATGATGTGGCCATCTCTTGCCACGCTGCTGAACTGGCCCATGTGTTTCCTCAATTCGTGCAGGGGAGAGCGAGTCGACTCACGGAATGATAGGTCGAACGCCGGGAAAAGTTAATCGCGTTCCCATCCCCCCGGCAGGTCACGTGGAACTGTAGCCAGCGTCATGCTCAACTGGTAGCCGCCCGGCACCGGCGCCGTCCATCGCGCGTCATGACTCCCGCGGCCAGCACCGCGAGCAAAGCCATGGTCCCACCCGCGATGAATGCAGGCTGATAGCCGGACGCACCCTGGCCAGGTTGGTAGATGCCCAGGAGCAGCGCGATTCCGAACGCGGTGCCGACCTGGTTCACCAGACGGTTGGCCGCCGTCGCGATCCCGAGACTCTCCTGTGGTACCGCATCGGCGACGGCGGCGTGAAGCGACGGGCCACACAGCCCCTGCCCGAGTCCCTGCAGCACCAGACCCACGCCGACGACGTGGATCCATGTGTACGCGGTCCCCGCCGCCAGCACCGCCATGGAGCACGCGATGACTCCCGTGCCGATCACGGAGGCCCAGCGATGCCCGACGCGCGCGCCCAGAACCCCACCCACGGGGGACGCCAGGGTCAGTGACAGGGGTCGAAGAACCATGAACAGCGAAGTCCAGGCCACGCTCCGTTCGAACTCGTTCTGCAGCAGCAACGGGGCCAGCATGAACGCCCCCATGTAGGCACCGCTCTGTAACGCGGCAGAGAGGATGGGTGCGGAGAAGTTGCGCCGCGCGAAGAAGCCGAGCGGAAGCAAAGGCTCCGCCGTCCTCCTCTCGACAGTGACGAACGCGAACAGGAACACGACGCCGAGCCCCGCCGACGCCCAGATCCACGAAGAGCTCAATCCCAGCTCGCCGACCCGACCGAGGACGAACATCGCGCAGCCCGCACTGGCGGCCAGGAACAGCGAGCCCCACACGTCGAAACGCACCCTCTGGCGCCCGGTCTCCACGAGCACCGACCACGCGAAGACGAGCGCGACGGTCGAGAAGACCCCCTGGACGATGAAGAGCATGCGCCAGCCCATGAATTCGACCATCGGACCGCCCACGATGAGGCCCAGCGAGGGAGCGGCGGCACCCATCATCGACCACCAGCCCATGGCACGCGTCCGCTCTTGCGGGCTGTACGCGCTGAAGATCAGCGCCATCGAGCTGGGCCCCGAGGCCGCGCCGATGACGGAAGCTGCCACACGCAGCCCGATCAAGGACGGTGCGTCCCACGCGGCTGCCGTCACGAAGGACAGCAGGGTGGCAGCCAGGGATCCGAGCAAGAACACCCGCCGGTGACCGTAAAGGTCGCCAGTCTTGCCAAGCACCGGCAGAGCCACGGCCGAGAACAGAATCGGCCCGGTCACCAGCCAGGCCATCGTCGTCTCCCGTGCAGCAAGCTCCGCGGCGATGGTCTTGAGCGAAACCGCCAGCACCGTGAAGGTGAAGGTGTTGGCGAACATGCCCGCAAGCCCGGCGAACAGGATCCAGCGCTGGTGTACGCCACGCGCGGTCAGATCGGCAATCCAGCGATCGCGCACTTGCCACGGACCGCTGAAGCGTCCGTTGCGACGACCGGGTGTCACGGGCAGCGAATGTCGTGCGGACTCTTCAGGAGGAGGGGTGTCCGACGTCAAGTCGTCAGCCAGCCAAACTGCTGTGGCTTGCGCCCGGCTTTCGGGTTCAACAGCACGTTCACCATGGCCGGACCGTCGAACGCCATCGCCTCGTCGAGAACGCCGCGCAGGTCCGCCGGCTCCTCGACGTAGAAGCCCTTGCCACCCAGGGCCTCGACCATTCCCTCGTAGCGAGCGCCGTACGTCAGGATCCCCGGCGGCACCTTCTTACCTTTCTCGAGCGGTCCCACCCCGACACCGATCCCGCCGTTGTTGAGGATGATCATCTTCACCGGCAGGTTGTAACGCGCCATGGTCTCGATCTCCATGCCGGAGAAGCCGAAGGCGCTGTCTCCCTGCACCGAGACGACCGGAGTGTCCGGGCTCGTGACGGCCGCAGCCACCGCGAATCCGAGACCGATGCCCATCGTGCCGTACGTGCCGGCGTCCAGACGGTGCCGCGCCGCGTGGTTCGGCATCTGTGTGCGACCGATGTCCATCGTGTTGGCCCCTTCGCCGATGATGATGGCGTCTTGCGGTAACCAGTCGACGATGTCGCGGTACGCCCGGTAGTAGTTCATCGGCGATGAGTCGTCGTCAATCATCACCTTGACCGCTTCCGCATTGGCATGCGCCTTCTCTTTCAAAGCGGTGCGCCAGGCGGTTTCGGCCGGATAGACCCACGGACGGTCCTCCAGGGCCTGGTTCAGCTGACTGACGATGGCCTTACCATCGCCCACGAGCGCCACCTCGGCGGGCACGTTGCGCCCGATCTCTTCCTGCTCGATATCGAGCTGGACGAGGCGCACGTTGGGCTTGAAGCGCGGCGGCAAGCCGAAGTGCATGATCCAGTTCAGGCGTGCGCCCATCAGGAAGACGACATCGGCTTGTTTCAGCGCAGTGCTGCGGGCTGCACCGACAGACAGAGGATCGTCGTCCGGCATGACGCCCTTGCCCATGGGGGAAGCAAGAAACGGCAGCTGCGTGCGCTCGATGAACTCGCGCACTTCGACCTCGGCCCGCGACCAGGCCATCCCCTTGCCCACGATGACGAGTGGACTCTCGGCTGACTCCAGCGCACCGAGCGCGCGTGCGATCGCGTCGGGCTGCGCTTGCGGACGGGCCGGATCTTCGACCCGAGGAGGCTGTACGACTTTCTCCTCGTCGATCTCGGCCCGGATAATGTCGTCAGGGAAGTCGAGATAGACGGGGCCGGGTCGACCGCTCAGAGACGTACGAACCGCCTGCTCGACGTAGTACGGAATCCGCTCGACGTGCTCGATGTCATGCGCGTACTTGCAGTACGGCGCTGCGAGCTCCGTCTGACGTTCCTCCTGGAAAGCGCCCATCCCGTTCTGGTATGTCGGCGACGCGCCGCCGATGAGAATCATCGGCCAGCAGTTCTCCTTGGCATTCGCAAGCCCCGCGAAGGCATGAATCACTCCCGGCCCCGACACGACGAGACAGGCCTGGGTGCGACCGGTCAGGTAGCCGGCCGCCTGAGCTGCGTACCCGGCGGCTTGCTCGTTGCGCATGCCGACGTACGTGATCCCCTCTTTCTGCGCAGCCGCCGCGATACCTTGCACCGGAAACCCCACGATGCCGAACATGTAGTCGACGCCCTGCGCCTTGAGGCTGCGCGCCATCAGCGTTGCACCAGCGACCGTACCCATGATTCTCACCTCTCTCGAGTCAAGACAGCCGAGTTGTCGCACGCAGTCGGGCAATGTAGAGTCCACTGACACCCGACCCGGTTCCAGACAGGCTACGACCGCGCGTCGAAGCAAAGAACTTACTCCCGAAGACGGTGGCTTTCAAGCTACTGGAGCCGCATCGCGAACCGATGAACGACCGGCGCCCGCAGCCAGGACCGTGGTCGGAAGACGTAACCGGGCGTTCCGACCCGTCGATTCTCCGTCCCCCACTCCTGGGTGCCGGACCTGATTCTCCTGTCTTCGCCATTACGAAGCACAAGACCGACCCGCCCCGCAGAAGGCCGGCGGGTGGGATACGGTCGGGAAAATGAAGATCTACGTCACCAATCTCTTCGACCTTCCCGCCCACGTCGCCGTCATCCGACCAGGGTATCTGGTATCGATCATCCAGCGTCTGTTCCAGCCCGAGACCCCGCCGGAGATCGAGCCGCAACGCCACCTGCGCGTGGACGTGGATGACGTCATCGAGCCGACGGCCGGTTCCGTCGTACCCGGACGGGCGCACATCGAAGGGCTGATCGGGTTCCTCCACGACTGGCCGGCCGAGGAGTCGTTGATGGTCCACTGTTACGCGGGCAACAGCCGCTCGACCCCACCCGCCCTCAACGCGCAATTAATGAAATTCGGCGACGAGGTCGCCTCCGCACACGCGCTGCGCGCAGCCGCGCCGCATGCCTCACCGAACCGTCGTATCATCGCTCTCGCTGACGACCTCCTCGGTTGCGGCGGCCGCCTCGTCGAGGCACGTGCGGCGATGGGACCCTCGCAGCCGGTCACGGAGGTGCCTCTCGTGGAGCTCAGCCTGGTGAGCTGACCGCGATGTCCCGAGTTCGGCAATCAGCCGGTGCCGACCGGGGAAGACGTCGAAAAGAAACTCGCGGACCTCCGCTCCACGCTGCATGAATCGATGTCCGGAGATTGTTGCCATCCCGAGCGATCGCCGAGTATCGTGACCGCGCATCGGCTCTGCTCGAGTTCATGATGGGGTGTCCGAAATGTTCGATTATCTCCATGTCAGCGACGATATCGCGGTGCGCGTACAGAGCGACGACATGCGCACCACCGTCGAGAACATCTTTCGACACCTGGGGCTACCGAGCCAGGATGCGCAGCGATCCGCTGACGCCCTCCTCTACGCCGACCTGCACGGGATCGACTCGCACGGAGTCAGCAACATGCTGCGCTTCTACGTCGGGTTGCTCCAGAAAGGGACCATCAATCCGGCTCCGGTGATGAAGGTCATCACCGATGCCCCGGCGGTGGCGACGGTCGACAGTGACAATGGCCTGGGGTTGACCGTCGGACCACAGGCGATGCACCTGGCGATGGAGAAGGCCGAGACTTGCGGCATCGGTGCCGTGGCGGTGGCCAACGGCCAGCACTTCGGGGCGGCGGGCTACCATGCGCAGCTGGCGCTGGAGCGAGACATGATCGGCGTGGCGATGACACAGGGCGGCGTCTACATGCTGCCAACCTACGGCGCCACCTCGATGCTCGGCGTGAACCCGATCGGGTTCGCGGCGCCGGCTCGGGGGGAAGCACCCTTCATATTTGACGCCTCCACCAGCTCGGTCGCGGTGAACAAGATCATCCTGGCGCGACGGCTCGGAGTGAACATCCCCGGAAGCTGGATCGCGAACACCGACGGCACTCCCGTCATGGAGGAAGGCCCCCCACCGGACGACTTCCGCATGCTGCCGGTCGGCGGGACCCGGGAGATCGGCTCGCACAAGGCTTACGGTCTCGCCGTGATGGCCGACATCCTCTGTGGGCTCCTGAGCGGCGGTGGCCCCGGTTTCGCGAATCGCGAGCACGTCTGCCACCACTTCATCGCCTACCGGATCGACGCCTTCACGGATATCGAGGCATTCAAGGACAACATGGACCTCTACATGAAGGGCCTGCGCGAGTGCGACCCGGCCCCTGGCCACGAGCGTGTTCTCTACGCCGGCTTGCCGGAATACGAGACCTACCAGGACCGCAGCGTCAACGGGATCCCGTATCACCCCGAAGTGATCCAGTGGTTCCGCAAGAAAACGGCGGAGCTCGGTGTCGAACATCGACTGGGCAACGAGTGAGGCCGACGCCGACAGTGAATCGTCACGCGCCAGCGAAGTCGCGCCTCGCCACACTCGCGTCCGCTCTGTCTCATGTCAGCTCTGCCTCGCGACGGAGTCTCGTCGCCGGACCGGGCGGACTAGCGGTTGGCTCCGTGGTCCATCGAGTGCGGCTGCCACCTCTTCAGCGGGCTCCGGGGTAACACATCGGGGTTGACACAACTGAGCGGCCACCGGCCACTCAGCGCCAGGGCGACCTCGCGCGCAGCACGGCGCCGAGTCTCCTTGCGCATCCGTGTGGACGCCGATGCGCTGTGGGGTGTCAGGAGCACGTTCTCCATGGTCCGCAGTGGATTGTCCTTCTGCGGCGGCTCCTTCTCCGTCACGTCAAGCCCCGCACCGGCAATCTCGCCGGCCTCCAGGGCCTTGATGAGGGCAGCCTCGTCCACCAGGGGGCCCCGGGACGTGTTGATGAGCACGGCCGAGGACTTCATCGCCTTGAACTCGGCAGCCCCCAGAATGTGGTGAGTCTCCGAGTTGTCCGGCGCGTGAATCGAGAGGTAATCCGAGCGCTCGAGCAGCTCCTGAAAAGGTACCGGCTCGACGCCTTCGGCCGTCAACTTCAATTCGCTGACGTACGGATCACACGCGACCATCCGCAATCCGAACGCCCTGGCTCGCCGGGCCACCGCGGTCGCCACGTTGCCGAAACCGAGAAGGCCGAGCGTCTGACCCCACAGTCGTGGGACGGCACTGGGAACCGGTCTCATCTCGAACCACCGCCCTTCCTCGCAAAACCGCACCATGGTCTTCAAGAGCTTGTTCTGCGCCAGCAAGAACATCATGGTGTGGTCCGCCACTTCCTCGATGAACACGTCGGGAACATTGGTGACGACGATACCGGCCTCGGTAGCCGCGTCCACGTCCACCATGTCCACACCGATGCTGCCCACGCCGATGACGACACATCGCTCGAGCGCCTCGATGGATCGACGACGTATCGGAACGCCCCACGACGTGAGGATTCCGTCGGCATCCCTGGCCAGCTCGATGAACCGGTCCTCGTCCCATCGTTCCGATTCGACCAGCTCCACCCCGATGGCCGTCAGTGCTTCCAGCTCGAGCTCGTAACGCAGCGCGATGCTCGAAGCCTTGGCGATCCCCGGAAGCTGTACGACTACCTTCTTGGCATCGGACATCTCTCTGTCTTTCTCCTGAGGTGGAGTTGTTCCCTGGCTCTCGCCCGATTGCTGTAACTCCCTGAACACTGCCGCGTCACGGCGACTCGCTCAAGCAAGAAAGCCCGACACGCGATCGATCGTCCAGTACGCCGCGACGATGCCGATTCCGTAGGCCGGCAGCTTCTCCATACGACCCGGACGGTGGACCGCAAAACGCTTCAGAGCTCTCCACAGACCGAGCACGACCATGACAAATGCGAGCTGACCCAGCTCGACGCCGACGTTGAACATGAGCAGTGCAACGGGAAGTCCCTGCTGCGGAAGACCGATCTCCGACAGAGCGCCGGCAAACCCCAGACCGTGCAGAAGGCCAAACGCGAACGCGATCGACCACGGACGACGTCTGGTCAGTCCCGGACTGTCGGTGTCACCTCTGACGATTTCTGAAGCGACGAGGACGATACTCAGTGCGATCGCCGCTTCTACCGGTGGCCCGGGCACGTGAACCACGCCCAGGGACGCCAGGGCCAGCGTGATACTGTGAGCGACAGTGAATGCCGTGACCGTCTTGACGAGTGCCCAGCTCGCACGAACTATCAGCAGGAGCGCCAGGACGAAGAGCAGATGATCGCTGCCGAACAGGATGTGCTCGATCCCGAGCCCACCGTAGGTCGTCGCGACCCGAAGTGCGCCGGGGGATGCTTCGACCGTGAAACGTGGAGCCGCCGGCGTCAGTCGGAAGACCTGGGTCGTCCCGTCCGTCTGCTCGAGTCTGACCAGTACGTCGGTCAGCGTATCCACCAGGCCATCGATGGATATCGAATGACCTTCGAGGCCGCCCGGGCACCGAACAGACCAGCGCTCCAGGAAAGCATTCCCCACCTGAGTCTTGACGGACGGAACGGTCACCGAGCAGCGCTCCGGGAACCGGACCTCGAGGCGCAGCCTCAGATCACCACGCGCGGGGACTTTCCACAAGACAGCGTAGGTATCGGCTGACCGTTGGCGTATTTCGAGATACCCGGGCCGGACCTCGTGCGCATCGAGCGTGCACGCTGCTCGAATCACCAGGAGAGAGCCCACGATGACGGCGAGAGCCCTCGTCGTCATGGCCCGACACCGGACGGCTCGGAGCCGACAGGAGTCGCCGGCATTTCGACCGTTACAGAGTACCGGGCACGCAGCCGCTGATAGAACTCCTCGGCGTACTTCTTCCGCTCGGCGGTTTGCCACCCCTGCAGGACCGATTCACGAATCTCGGCAAGCGAAGGAATGCGACCCTCGACCCGATCGTTGACCTGAACGAGGTGATAACCGAAACCGGAGCGCAACGGGCCGGACCACTCGCGAAGAGTCAATCCGAGCAGCTTCGGCACGAAATCGTCACCCAGCGCGCGCGCGATATCGGTCTCGGACGATGACTCGAAATCACGTGGAAGAAAGAAGGGGTCACCCATCGCCTCGACAAGGGTGAAGTCCGTTTCCCGGGTCAAGCCGGCCAGAGCGCGCTGTGCATCGTCGGACGCAGAGTCACCACGGAGATCAGGGCTGAAGTAGACATGGCGAAACGTGAGGACCGCAGGCTCCCGGAACTCCTCGGAATGTGCTTCCAGAAAGTCGTGAAGCTCCTCGTCGCCAGGGTCTCTCTCCGGCTGGAAGTCCTCGGCAAGAAACTCCATTTTCTGGCGCAGCCGGCGGCGAATTATGACGTCCTCGTGATCCAGCCGGACCTTCAAGGCTTCGCGGTAGAAGATCTCCTCGCGAATGAACTCATCGATGATGCGCTCGACTTCGTCCGGAGTCGGCGGACGCTGCCAGGTTCGAACCCATCCCCTGACGAGAACCTCGACCTGATCCGAAGATACGAGAATCTCGTCGGGTCCATCCTCGGTCCCGGGGTTCATCCACGCAAACAGGACAAAGAGCGATGCCCCACCGAGCAGGAAATGAACCACGGGTTCTTTGAGGATTCTTCTCACGAACCGGGCGAATACCAGATCGGCGAGGTGTAAGCGCGTTCCTGCAGAGTCTTCTTCAGGTCCGAGGGGTGCGCGATGGCGAGCTTCTTCGCGTCGAACATGCTCCAGCGAGGTGTCGGGATCTCGAGGACTCGCATGTAGTAGAACGCGTTCAGACTCGGATCGAATTGTGGATCGGTCCACTTGCCCGCAAGCTCTACCGCCCCGATCGTGTTCGAATACTCGAGTGTCTCCATGTTGATGGAGCTTCCGACCGCAGGGACCTTGCCTGTCTTCGGCCCGGGTTCTCGTTCACCCGACCAGACAACGTCGAAAACGTGCTCGTGACTGTTCCCGCCCGCGGACCAGCCCTTCACGATCTGGATTCGATCCAGGTTCGCCCCCTCGACGTCTTTCACGGCCCAGACCGCGAAGGTCGGAGCGACGTCGGAGCGGCTGAGCTCTCCGCCCATCGACTCGCCGGCCTTGTAGGCTTCGTCGACCCATCCCTTTTTTCCCGGCACCACGGTATCCATGCTGAAACCTCCGAAGAACCGCACTCGAATTCGAGGCCCGCTGGTTCCCCAGGTTTCCTTCCGTCGGAGGGCATCGTAAATGCTCCCCCGGGTATTCTTCTCGGCCCAGACACCTGTCAGGCCCGAGGCGCTGAAGAAGCGCAGATCCATCGTGCTCGATTCCGACCGGAGCCGACGTTCGGGTGAGCCGTCACGCGACCCGACCTTGCCGGAGTAGTCGCTCTCATCGACGGGCACGATGCCCGTGTGACTGTCCGAGGCCGCCACCAGTCCGAACTTGTAGGGATTGAATCCCTGCCGGTCCTGGAACTCGAGACCCGTCTTGAGCGCCTCGCGAACGTATCCCCCCTTGAACATCGTGATCTGGATCTTGGAGGCCACACGCTGGGAGACGATCTCGAAGTCCGCGAACTCGTCGTTGGGGCTGAGGAGCGGATGAGTTTCCGAGGTACCCTTGACCTGCGTCACCTCGACCAGCGGCTCGTTCCGGACACGCGTGGCAGCATACTCGGCCGTGAACGGCCTGTCCCGGCTGTCTTCCTGCTCGAACATCCGGCCGTCGGAAAGATTGGAGTTGTGCGGGATGGCGAGGGCTTCATGGCCCTTCTCGCGAATCTCATCCATCCAGGCCCAGAGGTCCTCGGGTTTGTCCGAATCCAGGCGTCCGAAAGGCGCGGGCGCCGTGTCTCCCCGGAAGATGACGTTACGGTGCAGGTTCTGCCGATCCGGCGTGCTCGTCCATTCATAGGCGATGAACGTCGTGAACCGCCCCGGCTTGTAGTGCCGGTTCGCAGAGGCGACGATCTGGTCCCAGGTCTCACGCAGGACCGCGGGATTCTCCAGACCCGCGATGGGTTTCTTCAGCCTGGAGGCCCGGATGATGTCGTTGAACGCGGTCGACATGACGTCGGGATCGGGAGAGTTGATCTTCGCAGCCATCGGGTGCTTCGAGAGCGGGTGACTCTTGTCCCCCATCTTTGCCATCACGCCCAGATAGAAGGCATGATCGGTCACGGCCATGAAGTCGAGAGGGCGGGAGAGCTGGTAAGTTTCGCCCAGCGGGTGCTTCAGCGGTCTTCCCTTCGCGAACCGATAGGCGTCATCCGGTGTTGCCCGGGTGTTGAAGAGGTAGGCGTCAAACGACCACTTCGTATGGATGTGAAGCTCGCCGAACAGCGCCTCCCGGTCCTTGCCTTCACCGAACGCTATCTGGCCGGGAATACTGACGAGGAGCGAGACCGCGAGCACGCTCATCCGCCGGATCATTTCCACGGTAACCTCGTTTCCTGCGTGCCGGGCAACACCGGCAACAAGCCCTCCCACCTTCAGCACTCGCCGGAATTCTCTTCCTTCACGACAACAAGTGTCAAGGTCGTTGTCACCCGGCCGCGAGCAACGAATACCGGTCGCCGTCATCAGCGGCGGCCGAGTGGCGCCGTGTTGAGATGCATGCCACCGTCGAGAATCAGCGATTCCCCGGTCACGACGTCGGCACCACACACGAAGTACAGGATGGCCTCGGCGATCGTGTCCGGCGTGGTCGTCAGGCGTAACGGAGTCGTGTCTTCCAGACGCGCCTTTGCGGCGGTGTAGGCCTCCTTGCCCAGTCCAGCTTCCAGCCACGCGCCTTGAATGAATCCCGGACAGACGGCGTTCACCCGAATCTCCGGACCGAGCACCCGCGCCAGGGATAGCGTCATCGTGATCAACGCGCCCTTCGATGCGGCATATGCCACGGAGCTGCCGACACCCATCACGCCAGCAACAGAAGCGACGTTGACGATGCTGCCCCGGCCGCCACGCTGCATCGCGTCTCGCACGGCGCGAGTCATCTGGTACGCGCCGACGGTGTTGACTCCGTAGATACGAAGAAAATCGTCCTTCGACAGGCCTTCGAGGTCGTCGTGCCGACAGAACTTGGTGGTACCCGCGTTGTTCACCAGCGCATCGATCCGTCCCCACCGGTCGAGTGCCGCCTGCGCCAGCCGACGACAGTCGCCATCCTCGGCGACGTCGGCGCGAACCACTACGGTCTCCACACCCGAAGCTTCGCAAGCCGCCTGGGTCTCCCTGGCACCCGCTTCGTTGTTGACGTAGTTGATGACCACGCGCGAGCCGCGCTCGGCCAGCTGCCGCGCGCAGGCAGCGCCGACACCTGATGACGAGCCGGTGACGATGCTGACGCCATCTTGCAGATCCATGTCTCATTCCCCTGACGTTGACGGAAGACGGGGGCACGGAGGAGAATCCCCTCTGCCCCACCCTACCAGGACAGCCGGCGTCGAGCTTCGCCGTTTCCCAGGGACCTGGCCGGGCAGCGTGGGCCACTGCGCCGGGCCGGGATGTCTCGGCGCCCCCGGGTCCCGATCGGACTCCGCGAGACTCCTGCCCGGCGCTTCGGGGGCCGCGAAAATCGTCGCTCCTCCTCGCCGATACGCCTCCGGCATCGCCTCGTCGTCGCAGCCGAGATGCCTTCTCGACAGGCCGTCTACGACCGGGGGACAAGAGCTCACGACAGCGCTCGACGACTCCTCGAACACCGGATTCCCTCGAGCTCGAGCAAGACGGTAAACGGTCACGGCGGCCGACCGGGCGAACGGTTTGACCTCGCGGAGATGTGCTATAGACTCTCCGCACGACGTATCGGGACCTCGCGACCACCCAGGTCGGGTTCGCGAATCTCCGCCGTCGGAGCTCGATCGTGGACCTCGAGTAGAAGGAGACCCGATGCTTCGAGCAGTGCTGTGGGATTTCGGCGGCGTGTTCACGACGAGTCCCTTCGAGTCATTCGGTCGATACGAGGCGGAAGCCGGCCTGCCGCACGACTTCATTCGCAGGATCAACTCGACGAATCCACGATCCAATGCCTGGGCCCGGTTCGAATCGAACCAGGTCTCGGTCGATGAGTTCGACGAGCTGTTTCGTGCCGAGAGCGCGGCCGCCGGCCACCCGATCGGCGGCAAGGAGGTGCTCGCCCTCATCAGTGGCGATCTTCGCCCGCGCATGATCGAAGTGCTGAGGATCTGCAAGGAGCACTTCCAGGTTGGCTGCATCACCAACAACTTCAAGTCCGGTGTCGTACCCGGCAAGGCGCGAGACGAGGAGCGAGCGGCCAGATCCGCAGCGGTCATGGAGATGTTCGACATCATCGTCGAGTCGAGTATCGAAGGCGTTCGCAAGCCTGATCCACGGATCTACGAGATCGCGTGTGAACGGCTGGGCGTACCGCCGGCCAACTGTGCCTTCCTCGACGACCTGGGCATCAACCTCAAACCTGCCCGAACGCTCGGCATGTCGACGATCAAGGTGCTCAGCGAGGACCAGGCCATCAGCGATCTGTCGGCGCTCACGGGCCTGACGTTTCCCTCCGCGTAATACATGTCCCTCCGTCCGATACGTGTCCATGCCGTGCCGACC
>CAYMLL010000007.1:52006-58998 GCA_964390645.1 uncultured Planctomycetia bacterium
TCCCTCCGCGTAATACATGTCCCTCCGTCCGATACGTGTCCATGCCGTGCCGACCCACCGGTGCGGACGGAGAGCCGACCGCGGCTCACGATCCGTCTGCTCCCGTCGGATACGGGCCCCGGGGTCGATCAAGCCAGTCGGCCTTCTATTCTCTCCTCGGTGACACTGTAGCCGGCTTCGGCTGGAATACAGAGGTATGTGCCGTCCTCCCGCTTCTCGGTCCAGGGCATCACACGAACGATCGTTCTGTCTTGCGCCGTTCGCATGGCCTGGGCTACAGATGAGCTTCGGCCGAGCATTTCGACGTTGAGCCGGGTGGGAAACACGATGGTGTACTTGCCCGACCTGGCACCTTCGAGCGCATCCTGTGGGGAGATCCAGACCGAGTCCACGGATTCACGACCATCGTGCACGGCGAGGTGATCCCGGGGAGCAGCAGCAAGATAGAAGTGCGTATCGAATCGCTTCGGCATCAGCTCCGGTGTGATCCAGTGAGCAAAGTGCTGCAGCAGGTCACAGGCGAGGACGAGCCGCTCGCTCTCGAGGAAGTTCCTCAGTCCGATCTCCCCGCTGTTCAACGGTTCTCGATACTTGTCGAGCTCGGCCAGGCGCTCACCGCCGACAAGTTCCGTCCGGCCCCTTGGTCTCGCCAGAAGAACGCCTGATTCTTCGAACGCCTCGCGAATCGCCCCCACACGAAACGCCACGGTTGAATCATCGACCCCATCCACCCCTTCACAGCAGTCGCTGACCTCGCTGTCCTGGGCGTCGATCCTGCCACCGGGAAAGACCAGAGCGCCCGATGCGAAGTCGATCTCGTGATGACGGACCACCATCAGGGTCTCCAGCCCCCGGTCTCCGTCGCGCAGCATCGAGACCGTCGCGGCAGGAGCCGGTACGGGTGCTTCACTCATGTGATCACTTCCGTGCTACGCTCGATCAGAGGCGAGCGCGTTCACGAGCTCCCGTCGCTGTGTTAGATTGCGATGCTGTTACCATTAACTTGTCTGATGGAGTTTCTCAAGCTGCTTCCCGGTCCGCTTCCCTGCGCTCGCTCTGTATGGCCTCGATCCTGATCGACGGGAGACCATCGCCCAATGATCGCCCCATTCGATGATCTGCGCGTCGTCGACATCTCGACCCGGCTGTCCGGCGCCTTCGCCGCGCGCCTCTTCGGCGACCTCGGCGCCGACGTGGTGCTGGCCGAGCCGGCCGATGGCCATGCTCTGCGACACGAGCCGCCGTTTCCCCGGGACGATCCGGATGTCGAACGCGGCCTTCTGCACGGATACGTGAACTGGAACAAGCGCTCGATCGTGTGCTCCGATTCAAGCGAGCTCGCCGAGCTGGTCGCGAGTGCCGATCTGCTGGTGACGACGGATGACTCCATCGCTGACGCCCTACCGGAGGACATGCTCGGACAATTGCGTCAAGACGCAGTCCATCTGTCGGTCACCCCCCACGGACTCGACAGCTCGCTGGCGGGGCGCCCTGGAAACAACCTCACCGCGAGCGCCCGAACCGGTTGGTCGTTCATCAACGGCCTCCAGGATGAACCTCCCCTGCAGATTCCGCGACATCAGGCCGGTTACATCGGCGGCGTCACCGGATACATCGCAGCCGCCGCGGCCCTGCGGCGTCGCGACCACGGTGATGTCGCCGAGCAGGTTGACGTCAGTGAGCTCGAAGCGCTCGCGCTCACCGTCCACCCCTGGGGAATTGCCTCGATCTACCGGGACGAAGGCCACACCAGCGGACCAGCAGGCGGTAAACAGCGCGGAGAGCCGGGACCGCTGTGGGACCTGACCGACGGTCGCATGCACTTCGGCATCGCCGACTTCCGCAACTGGACCGCGGCGATGGAGGTGGTGGGCCTGCCCGGATTCGGCGCCCGCAAGGACCTGGTCCCCGATATCGGACGCCACTCGCTGGATCTCACGGACGTCGTGGTCGGGATGACTGAAACGCTTCCGTCCCTCGAGCGTTGGCCGGTATTCCGCGCGCTTGCGGAACTCCGCTGTGTGGTCGGCGTCATGCAGGACATCAGCGACGTCGTGCAGGACAAGCAGCTGGCCGCACGCGGTTTTCTCGTCGAGACCGAAGTCGAGGGTCGACGTGTCCGCGCAGCAGGGCCTCCGGCAAAGCTCTCGCCATCACCGTGGCGCCTGACGCGACACGCCCCCCGCCTCGATGAGCACGCCGAGGAAATCCGGGCCGAACGTTCCAGCACGAATCGAGCGGTGCGCGTGCCAGGCACGACGGAGCGGTCCCGGGAGGATCTCGCGGACGGCCCGCTCAGCGGCATACGCGTGCTCAGCTTCGGTCAGGCATGGTCGGGCACGTTCGCCACCGAGCTCCTCGGCCTGCTCGGTGCGGACGTCGTCCAGGTCGGTGCCTTGCATCGACCTGACGTCTGGCGACGTACCCGTGACCAGGTGCCGGAGGGCCTGACCGACCCGAATCGGGTACAGCATGCGCTCAACACCCAGGGTCTGTACAACTCGGTCAACCTGAACAAGCGGGAGATCACTCTGGACCTGAGGCAGGACCGCGGCCGCGAGATTCTCTGGCAACTGTTACCCCGGTTCGACATCCTCGCTGACAACTTCCGGCCCGACGTCGTGCCGTCGTGGGGCATCTCGCTCGAGAGACTCGACGCGATACGACCCGGGATGATCTGGGCCTCCATATCCGGGTACGGCGCCGACGGTCCCTACTCCGGGTATCCCGGAAACGGAGCGACGACCGAGACGATGTCAGGCCTCTCGTCACTACACGGGTACGAAGGCGATCCGGGAATGAACACGGGCGGGTATTACCCCGACCCGGTCTCCGGGAGCTTTCTCGTCGCGCTCTTGATGGCGGCGTTGCGTCACCGAGATCGAACCGGCGAGCCGCAACGCGTCGACCTTTCGATGATGGAAGCGATCACGACGGTCTGCGGCGACGCGGTGATCGAGTATGACCGCACCGGCCGGCTGCCCCGGCCTCACGGGAACCACCACCCGAGGGTCGCGCCACACAACAACTACCTGGCGCGAGGCGGCGAGTGGCTCGCGCTCGCCGCGGAAACCGAGCCCGCGTGGCAAACGCTGGTCGCTCACATCGGTGATCGACGTCTGGCCGATCCACGCTTCGGTACGATGGCGCGGCGCAAGGCGAACGAAGCGGAGCTGGATGCCATCATCGCCGACTGGTGCGCCAGCCAGGAGGCATCCCGGACCGAGGCGACGCTGGGTGCGCTCGGGATCACTGCTGCGCGCGTCGTCCCCCTTTACGAGCTTTACGACCGCCCCGATGCGCATCTTCTCGCAACCGGCTTCGTGACTCGAGTCGACCATCCCGAGGCCGGATCAAGCTGGCTACCCGGTCGCCCTTGGCGGTTCTCTGCCGCACCCGCAACGCCGGTTCGAGCCGCGCCTTGCGTTGGCGAGCACAGTCGCGAAGTGCTTACCCGGGAGCTCGGGCTCGACGACGCCGAGTACGCGGCACTGGTGGCGGCCGGCGTGACCGGAACCCTGAACGATATCGAAGCCGTCAAGTGACCGGTCCTGCAGAGCACACTCAATTCACAGAGGAGGGTCCATGAGCTTCAGCGCTCTGCTCATCGGCAATCGCGGGGAAGTCGCAATCCGCATCGCCCGTGCCGCTGCCGATCTCGGACTGCGCACCGTCGCCGCCTGTTCCGAGGACGACGCGGCAAGCCTGCACACGCGGGTCGCGGACGAATCCCACACGCTTCCCGGCCTCGGTGCGCGCGCCTACCTCGACGGGGACGAGATCATCGCTGCCGCGAAGGCGACGGGCTGTGACGCGATCCACCCCGGCTACGGCTTCCTGTCCGAGCGCGCGGATTTTGCTCGACGCTGTGCCGACGCGGGCATCACCTTCGTCGGTCCTGACGTCGAGCACCTCGAGCTGTTCGGGGACAAAGCCCGCTCCCGCGCCGCCGCCATCGCTGCGGAGGTGCCGGTGCTCGAGGGGCTGAACCAGCCGGCAACAAGGGAGACGGCGAGGGAGTTCTTCGAGTCGCTGCGTCCGGGTGGGGCGATGATCATCAAGGCCGTCGCCGGCGGCGGTGGGCGCGGCACTCGCACCGTCACGGAGGCCGCGGATCTCGATTCCGCGTTCGAGCGCTGTCAGTCGGAGGCCAGGGCAGCGTTCGGACTGGAAGACGTCTACGTCGAGGAGTTTCTGCCACACGCCCGCCACATCGAGGTGCAGATCATCGGTGACCGCTCCGGGGCGATTGCACACCTCGGCGAGCGCGAATGCAGCATTCAGCGCCGCCACCAGAAGCTGGTCGAGGTGGCTCCAGCGCCAGCCCTCACCCGTGAACTCAGAGCCGGGATCATCGAAGCGGCAGTTCGTTTCGCGACCGAGGAAAGCTACAGCAATCTGGGCACATTCGAGTTCCTGGTCGATGACTCGCACAGCGAAGGCACGCGTCCCTTCGTGTTCATCGAGGCCAACGCACGGCTGCAAGTGGAACACACCGTTACCGAGGAGGTCACCGGCGTCGATCTGGTGCAGTCGCAGATCCGCCTCGCCAAAGGCGCCTCTCTGTCCGAGCTCGGGCTCGACGATCCGAGCATCGCCCGGCCACGCGGCTGTGCCATCCAGGCCCGGGTGAACATGGAGACGATCGGTACGGATGGCTCCGTGAGACCGACCGGCGGTACGCTGAGCGTCTACGAGGCGCCGAACGGGCCGGGAGTGCGCACCGACGGCTTCGGCTACGCCGGATACTGCACCAGCACCGCTTTCGATTCGCTGCTTGCCAAGGTGATCGTGCACTCACCGTCGGCCAACCTGGCCGACGCGGTCACCAGGGGCTCGCGGGCCTTGTCCGAGTTCCGGATCGACGGTGTGGGCACCAACATCCCGTTCTTGCAGAGTATTCTCCGCCACGAGGATTTTGCCAGGGGCCAGGTACACACGCGATGGGTGGACGAGCACATCGCCGAGCTCGCCGCCCCCTCGCCGAACCAGCGCCAGCGCTTCGTGGAGACCACGCGCCCGGAGTCGGGGGGTGCCGGCGGCTTCGCCGGCGCTCGTGTGGACAGCGCGGATCCGCTCGCGCTCTTCGACCACGATGCCAGGGTAAAAGCAGAACAGTCGTCACTCGCCGAAACGCCGAGCGACGCCGGGCCCACCGGACCCGACGGCTCGGTGGGATTGAGCGCGCCGATCCAGGGCACTATCGTCTCCCTCGATGTGGAGGTCGATGAGCAGGTACGAAGGGGCCAGCAGCTGGCCGTCGTCGAGGCGATGAAGATGGAGCACGTCATCGCAGCCGATCGGGACGGCAGCGTCCGCGCCATCTCCATGGTGGGGGGCGACGTCGTCCGCGAGGGTTTCCCGGTCGTGTTCGTCGAGGAAGCCGAGGTGGACTCGAGCGACACCGAAGCGGTGGAGAAGCTCGATCTCGACCACATTCGCCAGGACCTGCAAGAGACCCGCGAACGCCACGCCTACAACCTGGACGAGAACCGAGCCGAGGCTGTGGCCAAACGACGCGCTCGCGGCTATCGCATGATCCGCGAGAACATCGCCGAGCTCGTGGATCCGGGATCGTTCAACGAGTACTGGCCACTGGTCGTCGCATTCCAGCACCAGCGCCACGACATGGAGACACTGCGCAAGAGGACCCCGGCCGACGGGGTCGTCGCCGGCATCGGCACGATCAACGGTGATCTGTTCGACGACGAGCACTCACGGGCCATGGTGGTCGCGTATGACTACACCGTGCTGGCGGGCACGCAAGGACGGCGCAACCACTACAAGCAGGACCGCATGTTCGAGCTTGCGGGTCGCTTCGGGCTGCCGCTGGTGCTGTTCGGCGAGGGTGGCGGAGGCCGCCCGGGCGACGACAACAACGGTCCACGGGTCGCCTTCGACACTCACACGTTTACCCAGTTCTCGAAGCTCAGCGGACGCGTTCCGATGGTGGGGATCACGAATGGTCGATGCTTCGCCGGCAACACGGCGCTGCTGGCGTGCTGCGATGTCATCATCGCCACCGAAGGCTCGACCATCGGGATGGGCGGCCCGGCCATGATCGAAGGCGGCGGACTCGGAGTCTACACGCCGGAAGAGGTGGGGCCGATGTCGTTCCAGGTGCCCAACGGGGTCGTCGACATCCTCGTCAAGGACGAGGCGGAATCGGTCGTCGTCGCGAAGAAGTACCTCTCCTACTTCCAGGGCTCGATCGCCGGGTGGGAAGCCGCGGACCAGCGGCGCCTTCGCCACGTCGTCCCCGAGAACCGCCTGCGACTTTACGACATGCGCGAGATCATCGATACGATAGCAGACACCGACTCGGTGCTGGAGATCCGCGAGAGATTCGGTGTCGGCGTGATCACCGCCTTCATCCGCGTGGAAGGCGCCCCGATGGGCGTCATCGCCAACAATCCGCATCACCTCGCGGGCGCCATCGACTCCGACGGTGCTGACAAGGGTGCACGGTTCATCCAGCTGTGTGACGCTTTCGACATACCGGTGCTCAGCCTGATGGATTGCCCTGGCATGATGGTGGGTCCGGACGTGGAGCGCACGGCACTCGTGCGACATTGCGTCCGGATGTTCAACGCAGGCGCCAACCTGACAACTCCGCTATTCGGTGTGATCGTGCGCAAGGCGTACGGACTCGGCGTGCAGGCGATGTGTGGCGCCAGCTCGCTGGTCGGGTTCTTCACCGTCGCCTGGCCAACGGCCGAGTTCGCGGGCATGAACATCGAAGGGGCCGTAAAGCTCGGCTACCGCAAGGAGCTCGCAGAGATCGAGAACGCGGAAGAGAGACGACTGGAATTCGAGAAGCGAGTAGCGCGATCCTACGAGGCTGCCAAGGCCATCAACGCGTCGGTCGGAGGCGGGCTGGACGACGTGATCGACCCGGCCGACACCCGCAGCTGGATCGCGAAGAGTCTGCGCCGCTTGCCCCCGAGGCCACCTCGAACGGAGAAGAAGTACCCCTACATCGACACCTGGTA
>CAYMLL010000007.1:59098-63321 GCA_964390645.1 uncultured Planctomycetia bacterium
GGTCCAGTCGCTACAAGATCGGCGAGGACATGTACGCGCTGTTGAAGATCCCGCGCGAAGACAAGCCGGCTCGGCTGCGCCGACTGACGCACAACTACCGGTTCTTCGATGCGCCGGCGGCCCTGTTCTGCTTCATCGATCGAGACATGGGACGACCGCAGTGGTCGGACCTGGGGATGTTTCTGCAGACGGCGATGCTGCTGTTCCAGGAGGCCGGCGTGGATACGTGCGCCCAGGAAGCGTGGGCTCGCTGGCCCCGGACGGTAGCCGAGTTCGTCAACGCGCCACCGGAACTGATGCTCTTCTCCGGCCTCGCAATCGGCCACCACGACCCCGATCACCCGGTCAACGCCCTGGTCTCCGATCGTGAGCCACTCGATCGGTTCGCCACCTTCGTGCCGTGAATCAGTCGTTCTCGAGCACGATCTTGCCGGTCTGAGCGAAGCTCTCCATCGGCTCGAATGCCTGTCTGGCCTCTGCCAACGGCAGCACCCGGTCGACGACGGGCTCGATTCTCTTCTCGGCGACGAAGTCCATCATCGCCGCGAACTCCGAGGGCGAGCCCATCGTCGTCCCCTGGATGCGCGCCTGCTTGAAGAACAGCTTCGCCATCTGCAGTCCCTTCGACGGCGGCCCCAGAGTAGCGCCGAAGAACACGTATCGCCCCGCGGGCTTCAAGGTGTCAAGAACCGCGTTGAGCGAGTCGCCGCCGGCGCTATCGATGATGGCGTCGAAACCTCCCGCGCTCTCCTTGAGTCGACGATAGCAATCCTCGTCGTGGTAGTTCGCGCCGTCCACTGCCCCGATCGATTTCATCACCTCGATCTTCTCGGTGCTGCCACTGCTGACATACACATCAGCGCCTCGGTGAACGCCCCACAGAATGGCCATGGTGGCGACGCCCCCGCCGGCGCCCGTGACCAGCATCTTCTGGCCTGCCTGCACCTCCGCCTGCGTGACGACGGCTCGCCAGGATGTAAGCCCGGCCAGCGGTATCGACGCGGCTTGCTCCCAGCTCAGGTGCTCCGGTTTCTGGTGGAGACTCGTCGCAGGAACACAGATGAACTCCGCCAGGGTTCCCTGGTCCGGCATGCCCAGGACGCGGAAGCTCTTTCCCGGCGCACGTTCGTCGTCTCCCCATTCGCGTGCTGGATAGATCACGACTTCCTTGCCGACGAGTCCGGCGTCCGCCCCAGGCCCCACCGCGTCGACGATCCCTGCCCCGTCCGAACCGAGAATGCACGGCAGATCCATCCGGGGATATTTTCCGCCCGTCATCCAGTAGTCTCGTCGGTTCAGAGCCGACGCTTTCAACTTCACGCGAACTTCGTCGGCGCCGGGATGTGGAGTATCCACCTCTTCGACGCAGATGCTTTCGAGTCCGCCTGTTTCCCTCAGTACGATGGCTTGCATGATGAAGATCCGTGGTTCCTGGTGTGGCAACATCGCGCCTCACCGGACAGCAAGGATGCTCGGCCCTGACAGCGCGAACAGCTTCCCGACAACGTAACATGTTCTTGCATTTGATCCAGCAGGCCCTCGATGAACCCGGCGACAAGAATACATGCCAAGAATCAACGCCATCCTCTGCGAAGCCATCTCGGAAGACATCGGGAGTGTCGGCCTCAAGTCGGTGGAGCTGGCCGCACCGGAGTCCGGTGAAGTGCGTGTGCGATTGAAGGCGTGCGCGGTCAACTTCACTGACTTGCTGATGATTCAGGGGAAGTACCAGTTCAAGCCGCCTCTGCCGTTTTCACCCGGCACCGAGGCCGCCGGTGACGTCGAGGCCCTCGGACGGGACGTGGAGGGCATCAAGGAAGGCGACCCCGTCATCGTCGGAATGCGTCATGGCGGATTCCGCGAAGCGGTCAACGTCCCGGCGGCCTCCGTGAAGCCGCTTCCCGGCACGATGAGCTACGCCAAGGCCGCAGCCCATCGCAGCGCGTATCTCACCGCGCATGTGGCGTTGACCCGGCGCGGTCACCTTGCCGCGGGCGAGACCCTGCTCGTCCACGGAGCAGCCGGCGGTGTCGGTATGGCGGCGGTGGATACCGGCAAGCTCCTCGGCGCGAAGGTGATCGCAACCGGCGGCCGCGATGACAAGCTGGCGGTTGTCGCATCGCGCGGCGCGGATCATGTCATCAACTACACGCAGGCCGATGGCACCCTGGGCGGATTCCGGGAGCGAGTGAAGGAGCTCACTGATGGTCGCGGTGCGGACGTGATCTTCGACCCCGTCGGTGGCGACGTGTTCGATGAATCGATGCGGTGCATCAACTGGGGTGGCCGGCTCCTGACGATCGGCTTCACCGGCGGGCGGTGGCCGCAAGCGCCCGTCAACCTGATCCTGATCAAGCAGATTTCGGTGATCGGCGTGCGGGCCGGAGAATATGGCCGACGCGACCCCGCTGCCGGCAAGAAAGTCGCGGACGAACTCTATACGATGGCGTGCGACGGCCGGATTGACCCTCATGTGTGCCGCGGGTTTCCGCTCGAGCACGCAGTCGAAGCGATGCGCCTGGTACAGAACCGTGAAGTGATCGGCAAGACTGTGGTGACGATGAACGGCTACGAGGTCCAGGCGTCTCGACAGGGTGTTTCGGAGAGGTTCTGATCGCCGGAGTCGAGAAGAGGGAGGCCGACGCCAGGGCCAGATCGATCGAGACGGCGCCGAGTGTCAGTCCACGATCGCCTGGTAAGTCAGCAGCTGCATGAGCTGTCGAACGGGATAGGTTCCATCGGGCAGTAGCTGCGTGTGAACTATGCCCAGGAGGTCCTCCTCGTGGTCCACCCAGAAATGAGTCGTTGCGGCACCGCCCCAGCTGTACGTCCCCCTGGATACCGGCAGACCAGCGGTTGCGGGATTGGTGACGACGGAACCGGTGATCCCGAATCCGACGCCCCAGGCCCTGGTTCCTGAACGCCCGCCGAACAGACTGCTCAGCGGATCATCGGGAAAATCGGGAGTGAGGTGATTCGAGGTCATGAACTCCACGGTCCGTCGTCCCAGGATTTGCTCGCCCTTGTACTCGCCCTTGTTCAGGAGCATCTGCGCGAAACGCAGGTAGTCTCCAACCGTACCCACGAGCCCGGAGCCACCCATCTCGAGGGTCGGCAGCTTGCGGTAGGGGCTGGTGCGAGGATCGTCAGCGATCTGCAATCCACCGCCCCGTTTCGGCCGGTAGTTGACGGCAAATCGATCCAGCTTGCTGTCCGGCACGAAGAAGTCCGTATCTTTCATCCCGAGCGGATCGAATATGCGCTCCTTGAGGAACTCGCGGAAGGACTGGCCGGACACCACCTCGATCAGACGCCCCAGCACGTCCATGCCGACGCTGTAATTCCATTTGGCGCCCGGTTGCGCCACGAGGGGCAGCTCCGCGAGAGCCTGGCACCATTCCTTCAATCCGCGATGTGGGGCGCCCGGAGCGGCGCCCCGAACTCCGGCCTTCCTGTACATCTGGCCGACGGGTGTCGGGAAGAAGTCGTAGGTGAGGCCCGAGGTGTGGGTCAGCAGGTGGTGAATCGTGATGGGGCGTGCCGGCTCCGTCTCCACCTTGCCGTCCTTTTCGCCCAGATACACACTCATCCCGGCGAACTCGGGCAAGTACCTGGAAATCGGGTCCGAGAGCAAGAAGTGCCCCTCCTCGAAGAGGATCATCACCGCTGCGCCCGTAACGGGTTTGCTCTGGGAATAGAGCCGGAAGATGGTGTCTTTCCGCATCGGCAGATCAGCCGCGACGTCGCGCCGACCGATCGCCTCGAAATGCACGACCTTGCCGCGCCTCGCGACCAGCGTGACGGTGCCCGGAATCTTGTCCGCGGCGATCATCCGGCGCATGCGCGCGCCGATTCGTTCGAGGCGGTCGCTCGACATGCCGACGGATTCCGCGCGTGTGACGCGAACGCCCTCATCACCCGCAGCCGCGAACGAGGGAAGCACGATCACGGCAAGCACGGCGACTACCTGTAGCGCAACCGTTGTGGAGCTGGTCGTCATGGTCATGGTTTACCCCTGGATCAAACGTTGGGAGAATGCGTCCGAGGTGATGCAGTGTCCTGCATTGCGAGCCCTCTGAATCAGGCGCGCTCTGTCCGAAAAGCTCGAGAATCAGTTTGCCGGACACCACCGCGTGAGTGCAGCCGAATCGCTCGTGAACCGGTGTGACCGGAGCAACACCCAGCGGGCAACGAATTGTCACCCCGATGTCTTCCGGAGTCAC
>CAYMLL010000008.1:0-24469 GCA_964390645.1 uncultured Planctomycetia bacterium
GACATCGCCGTCGACGAGAATCCGCGTGTGGACCACCGCGGTCTCCTCCACGCTGGCGCAGCGGGCCTCGACGTGGAAGCGGATCGCCGCCCCTCCCTGCGGGAACGGCTCGACCGCCAGGAAGTCGCAGTGGGACAGCCGGCCGAACCCGATAACGTTGCCGCCGATGTGAAGGACTCGCCCCTCCGGACACTCGACGACGGGCTCCGCCACACGCTCTTCCGGCGGCCCCTCGCAACAATCCTCGTCGAGCCCCCGCGCCTCGAAGGTGCAGCCGAGCTCGGGGTCGCACGTGGCGATCTCGCAGGGACCGGGAGGATGAACGACGAAGATCAGCAGCCCCTCGATCTCGCGCGGCGGCTCGCCGTCGTCGCGGGCAACGAACGGCACGTACGCAGGGCCGAGCTGCTCGGCGCCCGGACGCCAGGAGAACTCGCCGGACTCCGTGTCGAGGGTGGCCCCTTCGGGCAAGCTCTCCGCCTCATAGACGAGATTGTCGCCGTCCGGATCCGTCGCGCCGATGTTGAACAGGATCTGTCGGTCGGAATACGTACGGTAAACTCCACGACGAGGGATGAACGGCGGCTGGTTCACCGGCGAGTCCGCGTCGAGACAGATGATCTCGCCGCTCGTCACGACGCTGCGTGAAGGCGTGCCGTTGTCCTCCACACGCACGGAGATCGGATGCGCTCCGGCCTGGCCGTCGACCGGCAGCCAGGTGAATCGCCCCGTCGCAGGATCGAGAGAGCTGCCCTCGGGGATATCGAGCGCCTGGAGAACGAGGTCGTCGTCGTCGGGATCGGTGGCGATGACGAAGAAGTCGAGCTCGACGCCTTCACGCGCGTAGATCGTGCCGATCGGATCCACCGACGGGGGGGGGTTGCCCTCGAGGACCCGCCCGAGCCCGGGCGCGTCTTCGGCAAGCGGCGGTACGCCGTCGTCCAGCACACGCACGCGAATCCGGTAGTCACCGACCTCACCGAAACGAGGCGACCAGCGAATGACTCCGCTCGATGAATCGATCGTCATCCGCTCCGGTCCGGACTCGATGGAGTAGGACAGGACGTCGTCGCGCGGATCGTGTGCGATGACCGCGAACTCGAGAAGGAGTCCCTCGCGCCCTTGCACGGTGCCGATCGGCTCGACGATCGGCGGCTCGTTCGATCCGGTGCACCGGGCGACCTCCTCGGCGGTGAGCTCGGGAAGTGGCGCCCCCCCGCGGAACAGGTAGTTGAGGATGGCCACGACGTCCGTGACCTCGAGGACCTCGCTGGCATCGGCGTCGGCCGTGGCGTCGCACATCGGCGCTTCACCACCGAGAAAGAGAAACTGCAGGAGGACGACCGCGTCGGTGAGCTCCAGGGTCCCGTTGCGATCCACGTCGCCGCGGACGGCCGGCACGGGAGCCGACAGCGCGCCCTGGTCGATCCACCGACCGATGAGATCGATCTCGGCGTCGTCGAGGGGCGGCTGGGCAAGCGGCATGCGCGAGCCGAATTGCGGTGTATCCTGCGAGATCTTCAGCCACAGCGGGCTGCTCGCGACATCGAAAGGCTTGACGACCGACTCTCCGTACTGGTCGCCGAAGCTGGCCATCGTCACGGTGTAGTCGCTCAGATCGACCCCACTGGTGCCGCTCCCGATGTGGCAAGCGCCCCCGGAGCAGCTGCGGTCAAAAACCGGCTGAATCTCGGACTCGTAATCGACCATGCCCTGAGCCGCAATCCGGCCTCCGACCGTCAAGTACAGGATCAAGGCCGACAAGAATCGACAGCTCGAGTCGCGAGTCCAGGCTCCGACTCCCATCGCAGTTACCTCGTCAGGGGATCGTGCCGCACTACCGGGACGCGGCACAGAGGACCGTCAATTCTATCGCTCGAGGCCCGAATTGTGCACCCGAATTGCCGGACGAATCCCGAACTTCGGCCAGAAACTACCCAGAGCCTCTGCTGCTGACAGTAAACTGGATCCACCCCCCGAACCGAGGCTGGGAGTCCTCGAGTGTGACGAGGTCCCGAGATGAAGAACAACAAGATGAAGAACTTGGCTCTGCTGAGCGTGGCCCTGACAGTCGCGATTCTCGTCGGTCGCCATATCGACCGGCGCGAGACGCCGGTCTGGGCGAACGACGGCGAGATCGAGACACTGGCCACGAGCCCGGGAGACGTGAACGGAGACGGCGCCCTCGATGTCTCCGACGCCGTGCACCTGCTGCTCCATCTCTTCCAGGGCGGCGAGCCGCCGGCGCCCTTCGAGACCGCGCCGACAACAACGCTGATCGTCACACGCCACGCCGAGAAGGAGAGCGGCGTGGATCCCGGCCTGACGCCGTCCGGTCAGCTGCGGGCCGAGCAGTTCGCGCGCCTGATCGCCAGCGATGACATCGATGTGCTGATCGCGAGCACGCTGCGGCGCACGATCGAGACGCTGCTCCCCCTCGCCGAGACCAAGGGACTGGGAGAAGAGGACATCATCCAGCTGATGGACGTCGACGAGGTGGTCGAGTCCATCCGCGACGTCCCGCCGGGAAGCACGGTCGCGCTGTGCCACCACAGCTTCACCCTGCACCAGATCCTCGACGGCCTCTGTGTCGAGGGACATGACACGATCCCGATGGCCGGATCGATCTACGACACCTGGCTCGTCGTGGAGCTGCCGGCGAACGGCACTCCGCGGCTGCACTACTTCCGCTACGCGGAGCTGCCGGAGGTCCCCGAGGATCCGGACGCGTAGCAGCCCGTTGAGAGAGTGCTTTCGAGTCGGGGTCGAGGGGTTCTGTTCGAGATCCAGAAGCTGAAACGCGAGCGAGGTGCCTCCTCGTTGAGCTTCGGCGCCGCGGAGATCGGCCAGAGTCACCAACATTCGGCCGAAGTGATTTTTTCAACGGGCTGCCAGGCGTCGGGAGCTCCGGCCGCGGATCGACGCTCGCCCCGGATGCCCGGGCGCCTCGGCCCTCCTCACTCATCACGGTCAGCCCTCGGGAGGCTCCAGTCCTTCTGCGCAGCGAAGCCCTCGACCACGAGCACGCCGTCGAGGTGACACTCGAGCACGGAGTAAGCGTTGCCGCGATCCTTCTTCGCCGAGCCCTCGATCATCGCGGCGAGCGTGATGTAGTCGATGCCGCCGATGCGCTTGTGGTCGTTGACGTGGTTGTGGCCCTGAAAAACCGCCAGCACCTTCTTCGACTCCTGCAGGATACGGCGCACCGCGGGAGCGCTCTTGACACCGTAGTGGCCGCCGACATCGAGGCGCTGGTGAACCAGGACGATCGTCGGCCTCCCGGTTGCGGCGAGATCCTTCCTCAGCCACTCACGCTGCGCTCGGGGGATCTCCGTGTCGTCCCAGCTGAAGTTGTCGCGGTGATAGGAGACCTCGTCGGCCCGATAGCAGGCGTCGAGCACGACGAAGTGGAGCCCTCCCTTCCCGGGTCCCGAATCGAACGAATAAAACGCGCTCTTCTCCTTGCGTCGCAGTCCACAGCTGGCGAGGAACTCGGCCTTCGTCAGCGTCGTGACGCAGTGGTTGCCCAGCACGTAGTGGCGCTCGGCGTGGCACTTCGCGAGCTCCTTTTCGATACGCACCAGGTAGCCTAGCTCCTTCTCCACGCTGGGAGCCGCGTCGACGAGATCGCCCAGCTCGACGACGAGGTCCACCTTGCGGCGGTTGAAGAGCTCGATCGCCGGACGGATCTTCTCCAGCGACTCACGATAGTGGCGCGTGCCGCGCGCCGGCTTGTCGGCGTAGTGAACGTCGGTCAAGAGACCGACGCGCAGGAGCGGATCCGGTCTCTCCTCGTCGAGAAACGCGCCGAGAGCGCTGGCGGACGGGGCGAGAACCACGCTCCCGCCAAGCAGTCGCGCAGCACCGCCGAGAAAGCCGCGGCGATCGATCACGGAGCTCATGTCGGACTCTCCTCAACGAAGCCGCAAGACGTACTGCAGGCTGTCGGCGCCGGTGTCGACAACCGCGACGTCGACACGCGATCCCTGGTTCCGCACACCGCGTAGAAACTCCAGGAAGTCGACGGGGTCGACGCGATCGTACGCTTCCTGACCAACCAGATCGACGAGCAGATCCGAGCCTTCGAGAGACACGATGTCGGCAAGATCGAAGATGAGGAAATCGACGCCGGGAAAGACATCGCGCGCGCCCTCTCTCGATACGACGACGAGATCACCTCCCTGCGGACGCCGCACGATCCACGCAGGGCCGCCGTCCCAGGCCGAGAGCTCGCCCGAACCGACGTCGAGCTCGTCGAGGACGGCGCCCGGCATGTCGATGTCGCTCCAGTCGAGTGCGACGCGGATGTGCCGGCGCACGATCGGCGTCGCTTCGGCGCCGTAAAAGAGCACGACACGCTGCTCACCGCCGGGCTTGCCGCGGCGAAACGCGCTCCGACCGGAGATGGTGGACGAACGAAAATGGACCTCCCACGGCTCCCCGCGCTCCGGAGTCGGCTTGCTCGAGGTCGGATAGAAGACGTTGAGTCCCGCCGGCTGGTAGAGCACCGCGACATCGACGACGGGCGTGCGCACTCGCAACCAGCGCTCGACGGTGATCGTCTCACCCGACAACAGAAGGCCGCTGGCGAAGACCTCCTCGGTCTCGTCCCGCACCCGGGGTCGCCAGACCACCCGCTTGCGCGGCGCGTCGTAGCGCAGACGCCCCGCTCGCGTCGTCAGCCAGAGCCGGCGCCCGGGCAGCTGCCCCGCCAGGTCGACAGCTCGCAGGACGATCGGCTCCAGCGTCCCGTTCGTGACGTGAACGCGCGCGCGCACGAGGTCGCCCCACATCGGCGCGCCCTCGGTGAACGATATCGTCACCGCGGGGCCGAGATCCGGCGGCGACCCGGCAGGAACGACGGGAGTGGAGTCGCAGCCCGCGGTCGGCAACAAACAGACAGCAGCTGACCGGAGCGTCCAGAGGAGTCGGCGCTTCCGGATCTCGGTGAACCTCACGATCCCGGCCTCTGCCGGGAGTTTCGAAGCTCGAGGTCTCATGACGGGCATTATCGTCTTGCCGACTCACAAGGGAAGTGGGATACCCATGTTCACCAGGAGCGACGCGTGTCCCCCACCGAGAACCGTACCTTCGTCGGCTTCGGATTCGGAGCCATTCAGACCGGGCTTTTCGCGTTCGAGGCATCGCGGTCGGGATGCTTCGAGCGCGTCGTCATCGCCGAGGTCGTCCCGGAGCTCGTGAACGCGGTGCGGGAGAACGGCGGGCGCTATTGCCTCAACATCGCGCACGCCGACCGTGTCGAGTCGGTCGACGTCGGTCCGGTCGACATGCTGGATCCCGCTGTCAGCGAGGATCGTGCAGAGCTCGTCGAGGCGATCTCCACGTCGGACGAGGCGGGAACCGCGATCCCGAGCGTCGAGTTCTACGGCGGCGACTCACCCTCGAGCGTCGCCGCGCTGCTCGCCGAAGGGCTCGAACGACGCGCGGAGGGTCGTGAGCCCCTGGTCGTATACGCTGCCGAGAACCACAACGATGCGGCGGCGATACTGCGTGCCCGGGTCGTCGAGAGCTCGCGCGACGAGTCCGTCGCGTCGCGCGCCTGCTTCGTCGACACGGTCATCGGCAAGATGAGCGGTGTGATCACCGAACCTCACGAGATCACGGAGCGGGGGCTCACTCCGCTCGCGCCGACGATCCGGCGCGCTCTTCTCGTCGAGGCGTTCCGTCACATCCTCGTCACCTCACCTCGGGCGGCGGACGGTCATATCGTGCCTCGCGGCATCGACGTCTTCGTCGAGAAGGACGATCTGCTGCCCTTCGAGGAGGCCAAGCTCTTCGGCCACAACGCCGTGCACGCCCTGGCGGCATACCTCGGGCGGCTCGCCGGCGTCCAGCGCATGGACGAGCTGATCGCCGTCGACGGAGCGGTCGAATTCCTGCGCGCTGCCTTTCTCGAGGAGTCGGGTGTGGCGCTGATGCGCCGGCACCGCGGAGTCGACGCGCTCTTCACCGAGAAGGGCTTCGTGCAGCACGTCGACGATCTGATCCCTCGGATGCTCAACCCCTTTCTCGGTGATCTCGTCGACAGGGTCGCCAGAGACCCCCGGCGCAAGCTCGGGTGGAACGATCGACTGATCGGCACACTGCGGCTGTGTGATTCCCGGAACGTCTCCTCGCGACGTTTCGCGAGGGGTGTCGCGGCCGCGATTCTGTCTCTGGAGCCGGGCATCGAGGCCGACGAGCTCGATGTGCTTCCCGTGCTCCGATCGATCTGGCGCTCCGCCAAGGCCGGCGCGCAGCCGCGATCATCGGAGCGGCCCGCGAGACTCCTCGCGGAAGTCTCCCGGCAGCTCGTGGAGATCCGCGGCGCAACCCCCGAAGGTCTTTTTGCGTAGAGAAGCGCCGGACTGTCGGCGATAATCCGCGGTTCTGCCGTGCCCGGGAACGGCCCCGGGAGGCCTCTGCGCGCAGCCCTCGAGGACCCCCGCTTCCACTCATGGCACAACCGATCCTGATGCCCAAGGCCGGTCAAAGCATGACCGAGGGCACCATCGTCAGCTGGCTGAAGAAGGAGGGCGACACCGTCGAGCGCGGCGAACCCCTCCTGGAGATCGAGACCGACAAGGCGAGTCTCGATGTCGAGTCCCCGGAGGCCGGCGTCCTGCGCAAGATCTTTCACGCCGACGGCGAGGTTGCCGCGGTGCTGGAGGTCATCGCGATCATCGGCGATCGGGACGAGGAGATCGACTTCGAGGCGGTGCGACGGGAGCACGCCCCGCCGGCTGCGGATACGACGGAGACGGGAGCCACGCCGGGCTCGACCCCGGAGACGGTCGCGACGTCGCCGGAGACAGGCCCGTCAGAGAGGATGGCCTCGGGCGCCAGGACGGCGTCGGGCCCCGGGACGGCGTCGGGCCCCGGGACGGCGTCGGGCCCCGGGACGGCATCGGGCCCCGGGACGGCATCGGACGCGGCACCGGTGGCCCCGGCGGTGACCCTGACACGCGCTCCGGGGCCCGTGTCGACGGCGCCGCCGCTGCCGGCCGCCCCCCTCACGACGGGTGGCGCGCGTGTCGCGGCGTCGCCGCTCGCCCGTCGCATCGCGTCGGAGCGCGGCGTCAACCTCGGCTCTCTGAACGGAAGCGGCCCCGGCGGGCGAATTCTGCGACGTGATGTCGAGTCCGCACCGACCTCGTCGTCGAGGCACACCGCGGTGCTTCCCGGGGCTGTCCCGACGAGCCCCTACCCGCCGCGGAGCCCGCGACCGCCGACGACGATCGCCCTCGATGGCATGCGCGGAGCCATCGCCCGGACGCTCGAACAGTCCAAGAGGACGATCCCGCACTTCTACATGACGATGGCGATCGACATGTCGACGGCGCTCGGCGTCAAGGAGAGCTTCGCGCAGTCGGGATTGCGAGTCACCGTCAACGACCTCGTGCTCCGCGCCGTCACACTGGCGCTCATCGACGAGCCGCGGGTCAACTGCCGCGTCTGCGATGACCACGTCGAGTATCCGGAGGACGTCAATCTCGGGATCGCGGTCGGCAGCGACGACGGCCTCGTCGTCCCGGTCGTCCTCGGCGCGCAGCAACACGACCTCGCAAGCCTCGCGAGCGCCTCCCGCGAGGTCATCACGGGCGCGCAGAACGGTAAGCTCGTCGGCACGGGTCAGGGAACGTTCACGGTGTCGAACCTCGGTGCCTGGGGGGTCGAGTCGTTCACCGCGATCATCAACCCACCCGAGGGCGCGATCCTCGCTGTCGGCGGCATCCGCCAGGAGATCGTCCCCGCCGGAGGTGGATTCTTCCCACGCTCGATGCTGCGCGTGTCGCTGTCCTGCGACCACCGGGCAATCGACGGGTTGATCGCCGCACGCTTCCTCGCGAGGCTCAAGCACCTTCTCGAGTCGGGTCGAATCGGCTGAGCAGATCGAAGGCCTCCGCCGCGCGCACCAGCTCGAGCTTCCTTCCGAGCGCGGTCTCGAGGGACCGGTGCAGGAGCCTGCCGAGCTCGTCCCAGCCGGGCAGGTCGGCGGCGTCCAGCTCCTTCGCGAGGCTCGTGACGCCCGCGTCGGCGATCCCGCACGGAACGATGTTCCGGAAACCCTCGAGCTCGTTCTCGACATTCAGAGCGAAGCCGTGCGACGTCACCCAGCGACTGCAGCGCACTCCGATCGCGATAATCTTGCGAGGAGGCTCCCCGAGCCAGACTCCGGTGCGACCCCCGATGCGTCCCGCAGTGAGACCGAGTTCAGCAAGGCTAACGATGAGAGCGTCCTCGAGACGACGAAGATAGACGTGGATATCACGGTCCCGGGGCGGCTCAGCGAGGCGCACCACGGGATAGCCGACGAGTTGACCGGGCTCATGACAGGTGACGTCACCTCCGCGACCCGTCGTGTGGACGGAGACGCCGCCCGCCGCCAGATCCTCGATCGACGTGAGCAGATGGTCCGGACCACCGGAGGAGCCGAAAGTGATCGTAGGCGGGTGCTCGAGCAGCCAGAGCAGATCCGGAAGCCCGCCTTGTTGACGCAGGCGAACCAGGCTCTCCTGCACCTCGAGAGCCCTCCGGTAATCGATCGGAGCGCGATCCGTCACCCTCCGCTTCGCGTGTCCTCCCATGTCACGGTATGATATCATGTCGCGTCGATTCCGGGGCCCCGGCAGGCCGCGGACGCGCGACGAAGCCAGGAAACCACCCCACGGGCGACGATCTTGATCGAAGAGAAGAACCCGCAGCAGTCCTCATCAGGTGAGAATTCGCCGCCGAAGAAGCACCGATTCGGTCTCTTCTACATCGTCCTTCTCATCCTGGCGGTGATCACGCTCCAGGCGTTCCTGACCTCGAGCCAGAACGTCGCGACGTACAACGAGTTCCGCGACCGTGTCGAGGACGGGCACGTCAAGTCCGTCGAGCTAGGGGGAGACGAGTACACGGGCGAGATGGAGATCCCCGAAGAGGCGCGCAAGAAGCTGGCAGAGGAGTCCAAGGCCCGAGTTCCGGGTCAGCCGCGAGGCCTCAAGTACGACCAGGCGAAGTTTCGTTTCAAGGTCAGGGTGAAGAAGAACGACGAGCAGGAGAAAGAGCTCGCCGACCTGCTCGAGGAGAAGGGGGTGACGTACAGCTTCCGGCCCGAGGGTGGCTTCTGGACAACCATGTTTGTCTGGATGCTGCCGCTCTTCCTCATCGTGGGTCTGTGGTTCATGCTCATGCGCCAGTCCGGCCAGCTCGGACGAACGGCGATGTCATTCGGCAAGACGCGCGCCAAGCTCGCGCAGGAAGGCAAGGACGACGTCGACTTCAGCGACGTCGCCGGCTGCGACGAGGCCAAGGAGGAGCTGCAGGAGGTCGTCGAGTTCCTGCGCAACCCGAAGAAATACCAGACGCTCGGCGGCCGCATGCCGAAGGGCATCCTCCTCGTAGGCCCGCCCGGAACCGGCAAGACGCTGCTGGCGCGCGCCGTGGCGGGAGAAGCCGGCAAGCCCTTCTTCCAGCTCAGCGGATCCGACTTCGTCGAGATGTTTGTCGGCGTCGGAGCGGCGCGCGTGCGCGACCTCTTCCAGCAAGCGAAGACGAAGGCGCCGTGCATCGTCTTCGTCGACGAGCTCGATGCGGTCGGCCGGCACCGCGGCGCCGGGCTCGGCGGCGGACACGACGAGCGCGAACAGACCCTCAACCAGCTCCTCGTCGAGATGGACGGCTTCGATACGACGTCGGGTGTCATCTTCCTGGCGGCGACGAACCGTCCCGACGTGCTGGACCCCGCGCTCCTGCGACCAGGGCGCTTCGACCGTCAGGTGACGATCGACTCTCCCGACCTCAGAGGACGCGAGGAGATCCTCGCGGTCCACATCCGCGGCAAGCCGGTGGCGACCGACGTCGATCTCCACCACATCGCGGCGAGCACTCCCGGATTCACCGGCGCGGATCTCGCGAACGTCCTCAACGAGGCGGCATTGCTGTCAGCACGCCGCAAGCGCTCGAAGATCGCTCAGGCCGAGATCGACGAGGCCGTCGAACGTGTCATGGCCGGTCCCGAGCGGCGCAGCCGCAAGAGCAACGAGGAACAGCTCCAGCGCACGGCCTACCACGAGGCGGGCCACGCGCTCGTCGCGGAGCTGTGCGAGCACGCCGACCCGGTACGCAAGGTGACGATCGTGCCGCGCGGTCGTGCGCTCGGCTACACGATGATGACGCCGGAAGAAGACCAGTACTCGCAGTGCAAGGAGCAGCTCCTCGACCAGCTCAAGATGCTGCTGGCCGGGCGCGCCGCGGAACTCATCGTCTTCGACGAGCTCTGGACCGGGGCGACCAACGATCTCGAACGCGCCTCGCAGATCGCACGCGCGATGGTCTGTCGCCTGGGGATGAGCGACAATCTCGGCCCGGTCGTCTACGGACGCGAAAGCCAGCAGGTCTTTCTCGGCCGCGACATGACGCAGGAGGAGCGCAACTACAGCGAGAAGACCGCGCAAGCGATCGACGCCGAGGTGCGAGGCCTCCTGGACGACGCACACGATGAAGCGACACGGCTCCTGAAAGAGAACCTCTCGTGCCTGGAGGTGCTCGCCGGGACGCTTCTGGAGAAGGAGTCGATCGGCGGCAAGGAGCTCGACGTGCTGCTCGACCGCGAGCTCGGCGAGAAACGACGCAGGAAAGAGGGCGCCGGAAGCAGGGACGGGGACAGCAAGGCGAGCGCCCGTGGCGAGAGCGACGTCCCACGAGGTGAAGCCAGGGCCAAGGAGGCCGGCTCCGCGGCCCAGGCGCCAAACGTGAGCGCCGGCTGACGCGGAGCGGCCCCCTTCGAGAGAGCGCTTCCCGGAGGCGAAACCGAGCCAGCCGGCTGCGGTCAGATCGCCTCGCTGCCTCGCTCCCCGGTGCGGATACGAATGCAATCCTCGAGCGGCAGGACGAAGATCTTGCCGTCGCCGATCTTTCCCTCGGGACCGCTGCGACCACCCTTGATGATCGCCTCGATCGTCGGCTCGACAAAGTCGTCGTTGACCACGATCTCGAGCTTCACCTTGCGGATGAGGTTCACCTCGTATTCGTGACCACGGTAAACTTCCGTGTGCCCCTTCTGGCGTCCGATCCCCTGCACGTCGCTGACGGTGAGGCGAAAGACCTCGACCTTGCTGAGGGCGTCCTTGACGGACTCCAGTCGTGAGGGCTGGACGATAGCTGTGATCAACTTCATGGCCTGGGTGCATCCCCGAAAAACAGGTGGACTCGGCGCCGCGAGGCGCGCGAGACGGTGTCCGAAACGATCGCGGTCGACGACCGTCTACAGAAGAGCATGCCGTTAGAACGGCCCTCCTTGCAAGAGAGCGGGCCCCGGACTCTCGGTCCGCGCCTCCAGTTCCCTCTCGATCAACGTCATGCGAGCAGGATTGGTCACCTTCTGACCGTCCGCCTCAACGACGAAGAAAACATCTCTTGCGCGCGTACCGACCGTCGAGATCCTCGCCGAGCGGACGTCGAGCCCGAGGCGACTCAGGGCGCTGGCCTCATCGTGAAGCAAGCCCGGACGGTGCCCCGCGTTGACCTCGACAACCGTCGACTCGGCCGATAAGTCGTTACGCACAATAGCTTTGGGTCCGTACAGAGCGCGGGGTGTCTTGCCGATGCTACGGTGTCGGTTGTCTCGTAGCCACCGGCGGATGAGATCGTCGACGACGACGACCCGCGACTCGACCTGGTGCAGCTTCTTCCGGGTGCGCTCGACACGCCTCTCGACGGGAATGTTGACGTCATCCGCCACCGTCACCTGGAAAACATCCAGGGCGATACCATCCTTGCACGACAGGATGCGCGCCCCGAGGACATAGAAGCCCTCCGAAAGAAGAACGCCGGTCAGATCAGCGAAGAGCCGCTGACGATCCGAACAGCAGCACGTGATGTCGTGGTAGCCGGCGAAGCTCTCCACTCCGACTTGCGACTCGCCGGTCTCGCGGTATCGCGCGACCAGCTTGGCGTGCTCGAGAATGCGCTCGGGCACGAATTCGCGCACATAGCTCGCCGAGTCGACCGTCGCACAGTGCGAGCGAACTCGCTCGCGATCCTCCTCGTCGAGATCGGTGCCGGCCAGAACCTCGTCGAGATCGAATTCCGGCAGTACACCCGTCTGCAGGAACTCGCGCGTGCGGCCGTAGACCTCGACCAGCTGGGCGCCCTTCCACGCCGTCCACACGTGGGGGCCCACGGAGCTGATATCGATGTACGTCAGCAGGTAGAGCATTCTGAGTCGCTGCTGCGTGCCGACGACATTGGCGAAGGATCGCACAACGTCGACCTCCGAGTAGTCCTGCCGCTGCGACACGCGGAACATCCACAGGTGGCGGTAGACGAGGAACCTCACCGTGTCGATGGTCTCCTCCTTGAGACCCAGTCGCTCGCAGACTAACCCGGCCGTCTGCGAGCCCGTGATCGAGTGGTCTCCCGACGCACCCTTGCCTACATCATGGAGGAGTAGAGCGATCCGCAGAGGCAGCAGACCGTCAATCTGCGCGAGAATCGAGTGGAAGTGTAAATCGTCGGAGCGCTCGCGATCACCCACCGCTGATCCCGCATCGGCGTTCGGAACGCGATCGTCCGACAGTCGCTCGATCGCGTCGAGCTTCTCGAGCGTGCGCAGCGTGTGCTCGTCGACCGTGTAGTGGTGGTAGCCGCCGGGGCTCACCAGGCCATCCACCTGTGCGAACTCGGGAATGATGCGCGCGAGTACGCCCGTCTTGTGCATGATCTTGAGCACCAGACCCGCGTTGCGGCCGTCACGGAGGATGCCCAGGAATGCCGTGCGGATGGAAGCAGATCCGGCAAAGTCGAGCGTCTCGTCCTTCAGCTTCAGACGTATCCACTCACGCAAAGCCTCGCTGATCTGCACGTCACGGCGGTGTGCCTCGACGAATATGCCGATGATCTCCTCGGCGAGATCATCGGTCTCGGGCTCGTTCTTCAAGAAGAGCCGACCCTCGTACAGCAGGAGGTAACGACTGACCTGCGTCGCGACGATCTTGCGTGAGATCTGCCGGAGAAAACCCCGCCCCCCGGCACTCGTTTCCAGATAGAAGCGCAGGAACCGGTTCGTACTTCTCGCGTGCTGGTAGTAGTCGGCCATCAGCGCGCTGGCCGCGTCGCGCGCGCTGCCCTCGTACCCGAGGCCGCGCGCCACGTCGAGCGCGGAGTCCGACTCGAGAATGTCGTGCCTCATACCGTGGAGAAAGTGGTTCTCGATCCTGACCCGCAAGAAGAAACGGTAGGCGTCCTCGAGGGCCGTGATGCGCTCCGGCGCGAACGGGCCGCCCCGGCGAAAGGCCTCGAAGGTGCCCTGTCGTCGCCGCATGTTCTCGATCCAGAGGAACCGCTGGATGTCGCGAAGACCGCAGAGCCCGTCCTTCAGGTGGGGCTCGAGCACGTAGATCGTGGCTCCCGGGGACCGGATCGAGGCTCGCAGCTGCTCTGTTTTCAGCCTCACGAAGACCTTTCGCGAGCGCCTGCGGTATCGGTCGATCACGCCAGACTGGAATCGTGCGTGAAGCCGCTTGCTGCCGGCGATCAACCGGTTGTCCAGCAGCGTGGCTGCCGTGATGACGTCCTCCGTCATGAAGCGGTACGATTCAGCCAGCGTACGCACCGAGTGGCCGAGGTCAAAACCACTGTCCCACAGGAAAGTGACGAGCCGCCGGATCCTCTCCTCCGCCGCGTGCGGTCGGCGCAGGAAGAGCAGGTCGATATCGGAGTACGGACACTGCTCCCGACGACCGTAGCCGCCGACCCCGATCAGCGCCACATGGCGCTGGTCCTCACCGAGCACGTCGATGAAGACGTCCGCCAGGATGGCGTCGATTCCCTCCGACAGCCCCCGACAGACCTCGAACGCGTCATCGCCGCGCCGATGCCGCCGACGAGTCTGGTCGAGACACCGGGAGACGGCGTCTCGAACCTGGTCGGTGGTGCGTGAGGGAACCGGCACGAGATGACCCGGGGCTGGCCCGGCAGCAGTTCATGCCGGGAGGACGGCGGCTTCGAAACGCGTCCTGCGCACCCAAGCGGCCATCACGGCCACCTCGCAACGGCACTCAAATCCTCAGGAGAACCCAGGGCTCGACATCGGATTATGCCATAACGGCATCACCACGATCAAGACCGCCGAGAAGACCCGCGGCCCTCGTCCCGCCCCGATGCCTCGCGCTCAACGACTGCCGGCAGCCGAAACCGCGGTCGCGCCCTGCCAGGCTCACCCGTCGCTCCGTTCTCGCGACTTCGTGCAGGTGACGACTCCGGGCTCAGAAACGCTGGAAGGCCGCACGCCACAACGGCGGCTGGACGCGGGTGGACGACCGTGGAATCGGTCCCGCGCTCCCGGGATGTGCGACCGGGATCGGCCGGCGCCCGAATCCCGCATCGATGCGGCCTCGACGAGGAGCCCCGATCACCCGGTAGATCTCTCCACCGATGGCAGCGAGGCGGTCGGCGCGCTCGCGCTCCGACGACGTCGTGACCGACGCGGCCACCGGCACGACGCGACGCCAGCGCGACCACCCCCGGTAGCGTTCGGACCCGGCCGAGGCCGTCCCGTCTCCGCGGCGCGTTCCCCACAGCGCCAGGAGATCCTCTTCCAGAACGAGATAGAACATCTCCTCGCGATCGTGGTGGACCGTGAGCCGGCGTATGACCGCCTCGTCGGTGAGAATGTCGACGACGAAGCGCGCCTCGGCGACCGGGACGGCGTCCGATTCCGGCTCGCCGACAGCGACGAGGCGCGCGTTCGGCAACCGGGAAGTCGAGGCGCCGAGCACGGAGCCCCCCGCTGCCGTCCCGCGCACATCCTCGCCGAGCACCCAGCGCATGCGCGTGAGATCGCCCGGCGCGAGCGATGCCGGCCGCGCGGAACGGCTCACGAGCTCCGTGCGCGAGGACGACGGAGCGTCAACGGCCGCCCCGGAGAAGAAGACGAGCTGGACGGCAAGACCGACGACCAGCACCGCGGCCGCGATCCGTGCGACGCGCCACCGCGAGACGTGACGTCCCGGCCCTCTCTTCTCGGCAGCTCCCGACGCGGAAACCTCTTCCTCGGCCCTCCCCCTCCCGGCAAACAGGCGCGCGTCAACCACAAGATGCTGAACGCCGTCGTCGCCGACGTCACGCGAGGCCGGTGCGACCGAGTCGAGACGCTCCAGAATGCGGTCGCACCGCTCGCGAGATCGAGGCTCGTTGGCAAAAGGCCCCGCAAACTGCAGGAAGGACTCGTCGGTGTCCTCACGCTCCGACCAGCTCCCGGCAACGCTCTCCTCGCCATCGGCAAGGAGACCGCGGGTCACCTCATCGTGAAGCACGAGCAGGTCGCGACAGTCCGGACAGAGATCCAGGTGTCGACGCACCCGACGCATTTCCGACGACTCGAACAGTTCGCCGGCGGCAAAGAGCTCGAGCTCGGGTCTCAGGATCCTACAGGCTTCTTTCACGCTTGCGGGCCACTCGCAGGCGCCGCGCGAGTCGGGATCGAGCGTCGCGGATCAGGTGATCCACACGGACGAACGTCAGTCCCATCACGTCGGCGATCTCCTTGTACGATCGACCCTCGAAGTACTTGAGCTCGAGAGCCTCCCGTTCCCGCGACGGCATCCCCGAGAGCACCGAAGCGACCTCGTCACTCGGCAACTCGTCGACGAGCCTCCACCGCGTGAGCTCCACTCGACCGCGAAGCGCCTTGCGATCCGCGATGAGGTGGCGCACGTGATCTCGACACAGGGAACGAGCGATCTGATAAAGCCAGGGCCCGAAGCGGTCGAGGTCTTTCAGCTCACCGATTCTCGAGTACGCCCGCAGGAACGTCTCCTGGCTGAGATCCTCGGCCTCGGCTGCGCAGCCTCCGAGAAGTCGCCGACAGAGCCCGAAGACCGCCGCCTCGTAGCACTCGACGAGCGGTCGGTAGGCCGTACGGTCCCCTTCGACGACGCGCTCGACCCACTCGCGCTCCGTGGGCCGCGCGGACGACATCGGCGACGGGGCCGCCCGGGCGGAAAGCGCGATGCCTTGGCGTTTCATCCTGGGAGATGCGCGGCGAGGGCACAGTTCGCAGACTTCTCCAAGTCCAGTCTGTGCCCACTCTTGAATCGGGTCCCGGGAAGCTCTGATACGTCCATTCGGCGAAACTCTCACGCAGTCCGGCGCCGGATCAGATGCCGAAATCGTAGCGGTCGATAGTCTCGGCGGTGAAACGGATCGGATCGGAGAGGATCACCATTCTGGGATCCTTCGACGAGAAAGTCAACTCGAGCGAAGTACCGATCGAGCGCCCCGCCTCCAGCTTCTGGCCCTCGACCAGCAGCTTCGCACAGTGCACGGTCAGGTAGCCGAGATCTCGAGGGTCCCAGAGAAAGAAGCACTCCAGCACTCCGTCCTTGATGTACGACCGCATGCGGCCGGGCGTCGAGTTGCCGACGAGCTTGACCTCCCCGACACGGTTCGCCAGCTGGATCGCCTTCGCAGCGCCGGGCACCGAGTTCGAGTCGTAAGCGATGATCCCCCCGAGCTTCGGGTAGGCGTTCAGGAGGGTGCCGACGACGTCCTGAGCCTTCTTCTCGTCCTCCTCGGTGACGCGCGTGTCGACGAGCTTCATGCGCGGGTACCTCTGCGCCGCACGCCTCTCGACAACCTCACGCCAGCCGTTGAGGTTGGCCGCGTCGAGGCTCGCCAGGACATTAGCCCACTCGCCTTCCTCTCCCATCTGACGGGCCAGCTCGTCGATCAGAGTCGTACCGAGCTTCTCGTCATCGACCTGGTTGACCATCAAGTCCCGTCCGCTCTTCGACGCGTCGGTGTCCCACGTCAGCACCTTGATGCCGGCCTTCTGAGCCTCCGCGACCCACTTCTTCACCGACTCGGGATCGTTCGGAGCGATGCAGATCGCGTCAACGCCCTGACGGATCCACGTCTCGAGGAAGTCGTTCTGCTCCGGCGCGCTGGGGGTCGTCGGACCGTCATAGATCAGCTTCACGCCGAGTTCGTCCGCGGCCCTCTTCGCGCCGATTTCGCAGGCGTTGAAATAGTCGATGCCAACGAGCTTCGGCATCATCGCTAAGCGGATCGTGTCCACGTCCCGCGCGGCCTCCTTCCAACCTCCGGCGCCGCCCCCGACCAGCAGGCCCAGAACCACCCCGACCGTCAAGAACCTCGAGCACGCCGCCTTCGTCGCCATGAAACCGTCCACCTTTCGTTCGTATTCAGCCACACACCGAGGACCAGCAGGCCTCCGAGCAAGAGATAACGGACATAGTGTTCCTTGAACGGAAGCTCGATGGAAGAGAGTTTCAGTCCCTGGAGCCCGATGTTCAGCACGGTGACGATCAGCACGCCGAGCAAGGTGCCCACCACCGACCCCGCGCCACCCTGCACTCGAGTGCCACCCAGCACAGTCGCGACGATGACGTGCAACTCGAGTCCCTTGATCGAGCTTGCCTGCACCGAGCCGTTGCGACCGATGAAGACCAGCGAGGTCAATGTCGCGAGAACGCCCACCAGCGCGTAGACCTCGAGCAGCCGTCGGGTGACGCGAATCCCGGCGTAGCGAGCCGCGACACGGTTGCCGCCGATCATCAGAATCTCCTCATGCCAGCGCGAACGTGCGAGAAGCCAGCCGCCGAGCCCGTAGACGACGAGCGCAGCCATGCAGACGAACGGCCACTCGCCGAAGAGCGCCCATTCTTCCGAGTCGAACGGGATCGATGTGCGATCGCCAACGACGACCCAGCAGCAGCCGCGGTACAGGAACAGCGTACCGAGCGTCGCGATGATCGGCGGGATGTCGAGCCACGCGACGAGAACCCCGTTGAAGAGCCCGAGCGAGAGTCCGACGACGAGCGCGATCGGCAGAGCCCCGAAGCCGAAGGCACCGTCGAGCAGGCTCCCCAGCACGCAGACGATCAGCACCGTCATCGACGCGACCGAGAGGTCGATTCCCGCCGTCATCAGAACGAGCGTCATGCCGAAAGCGAGGAACACGAGACGGCCAGCCTGCTCGATGACCGCCGAGCCGAGCGCAGGACTCAATTCCTCCGCACCGACGGCCAGGATCACCGCAACCTCGCCGACGAGAATCGCGAGCAGGACGAGGTTCTTCACCGCAGCTCCTCCATGAGCTTCGCACGTCGATGAAGAAGACAGTCGACGCCGATGACCGCGACCACGGTCGCGCCGATGACAACTTGCGCGTAGTGCTCCGGGATGTGCAGGTAGAGGAGAGCTTGACTGACGAAGTAGAAGAAGAAGCAGCCGAGGACGGTCCCGAGATAGCTTCCCTCGCCGCCGAAGATGTTCGTGCCGCCGACGACAACCGCGCCGATGATCTGCAGCTCCAGTCCGGAGACCATCTTCTCGGGAACGATCGTCTTGACGCCGCTTGCAGCGACGACGGCAGCGACCCCGACGAAGATACCGCCGACGAGGAAGGCGCTCTGCTGAACCCGACCCGGATGGAGCCCCTGCAAACGACAGGCCTCCTCGGAGTTGCCGAGGGCGATCCACGTGCGGGGCACGTACGCATTCCATTCCCAGACGACCGCGAGCGCGACGACGACTCCGAGAATCCACCCGGGGTAGACCTCCCCCGGACCGTTGTACGCCCAGATCACGTCTGCGCCGGCCTCCACGTAGAGCGTGCCACGAAACGGAGCGTCGGCCGGCGAGAGGAGCGACGCGACGATCGCCGCCACCCCACGGTAGAAGGTCAGTCCACCCAGGGTGACGATGATCGCCGGTAGACGGAGCCCGCGAATCAACCAGCCATTGGCCATCGAAAGGAGCCACGCGGTCCCGAAGCAGGCTCCGAAGCAGACGGCCGGGGGCTGCTCGTGCGCGACAAGGACGCCGAAGACCGTCGCAGCGACCGCGATGATCGACCCGATCGAGAGGTCGATTGCGCCCGTCAGAATGATCCCCGTCATTCCGAGCGCTGCGAGCACCATCGGACAGAGATCCGCTCCGACCTTCGAGAACACCGCCGAGAAGGTGCCGCCCTCGGGAATCGTCACCCCGATCAACGCGAGCAGCAGCCCGTTGAGCACGGCGAGCACTCCGAGCCGGAATCGCAAGGGCCTCGGCAACCGTCCGTACGTCAAGGGGCCTCGCCTCCTTCCACCACCGGCGGCGACAGCCCCGACGCTGCGAGCAGCACCTGCTCCTGTGTTGCCGAGCCCACGGGAAGCTCGGCCACGGCACGCCCCTCGCGAAGGACCAGCACGCGGTCGCTCATCCCCAGAAGCTCGGGAAGATCGCTGGAGACAAGAACGACCGCCTTGCCCTGAGCCGCAAGCCGATCGATCGTCTCGTGAATCTCTGCCTTGGCGCTCACATCGACGCCGCGCGTCGGCTCGTCGAGGATCAGCACGTCGGGTCCGCGCTCGAGCCAGCGCGCCAGCACGGCCTTCTGCTGGTTGCCGCCGCTCAGTGTACCGACGGCCTGTGACGGACCCGTCGAGCGGATGCCGTGCCGCGAGATCGCCGCCGACACCCTGTCGCGACATGCCCGACGCGGCACGAGCCCGGATCGTGTCAGCAGGTCGGAGAAGCCGATTCGCACAGAGGCGCCGAGGCCATGGTCGAGAACGAGCGACTGACGCTTGCGCTCCTCCGGAAGATAGACGAGCCCGCGGCGCAGCGACTCGTGTGGCCCCGACGGCAGCCACGGCTCCCCGTGAAGGCGCATCGCACCGGCGTCGAGCCGGTAGAGCCCGAAGATCGCGCGCGCGATCTCCGAGCGCCCGGCGCCGACGAGTCCGCCGAGCCCGACAATCTCGCCTGATCGCACCCGAAACGAGATGTCGCGAAACATGCCCTCGCATGTCGCGCCGTCGAGTTCGAGAACCACGTCGCGAGCCGGCTCGCCTCGGGTTCTCGGGTAGATCTGCTCGAGCGACCGCCCGACCATGGCACGCACGAGATCGCCGACACCGACGTCGCTGGTCCGGCTGATCGCCACCAGCTCTCCATCGCGCAGCACCGCGACCCGGTCGGTGAGCTCGAGGATCTCCTCGAGGCGGTGCGAGATGTAGAGTACGGCAACCCCTCGCTCCCGTAACCCGCGCAGTCGTGCGAAGAGCTGCTCGACCTCATGATCGCTCAGGCTCGCGGTCGGCTCGTCGAGAATCAACAGCCGCGACTCCCGGCTCAGCGCGCACGCGATCGCCACCTCCTGACGCTGGGCAGCAGTGAGCGTCGAGAACAGCCGCGTCGACGAGAGCCCGACGTCGAAGGCGCGCAGGCGACGAGTCGCCTCGTCGTGCAGACGCCGCCAGTCAACACCGCCCCAGCGACGCCGCGGCCATCTCTCACCGAGAAGCAGATTCTCACCGATCGTCAGACGCGCCGCACCGGCGATCTCCTGGTGGATGGTCGCGATCCCGGCTTCGATCGCCGCGCCGGGTGATTCGAAAAGGACGCCCCTGCCTTCCCAGAGCACGTTCCCCGCATCGGCGCGGTGCACGCCACTGAGGATCTTGATCAGCGTCGACTTTCCCGCGCCGTTCTCGCCGACGAGCCCGAGCACCTCGCCCGCATCAATCTGGAGATCGACCGGACGCAGTGCCCGCACGCCGGGGAAGGACTTCTCGACCCGAAGAAGCTGGAGGAGGGGTGTGGACATCGCGAGGGAGACAGGATACGCCAGAACACGCCCTGCTGGAATCTTGTCACTCACTCGTGATAGGGTGGGCCCCACGGGGCGCGTGGAATGGAGGTTCTCGGCCTTGCCAGCAACAGTCGTCATCGTCGGTTGTCTTGACACCAAGGGTCAGGAGATCGACTATCTGCGACAGCGCATCGAGGCTGCAGGATGCGCCGTCTGGATCGTCGACACGGGTGTTTTCGGTGAGTCCACCGCGACTGCCAGGACGTCTCGCGAGGCGGTCGCCGAGGCGGGAGGCTCGACACTCGACGCTCTGCGAGAGAAAAACGACCGTGGTCACGCGATCACGGTGATGTCGCGGGGCGCGGCGGCCATCATCCGCCAACTCCACGACGACGGCGAGATCGACGGCATCATCGCCGCCGGTGGCTCGGCGAACACGACGATCGGCTCAACAGCGATGCAGACGCTGCCGGTCGGCTTCCCGAAGGTCCTCGTCTCGACGCTGGCGTCCGGAGATGTGTCGCCTTACGTGGACACGAAGGACATCACGATGATGTACTCCGTCGTCGACATCGCGGGTATCAATCGCATCTCCGCGCGCGTACTCGCGAACTCCGCAGCCGCGATCACGGCGATGGCGACGTGCGATGCGCCGCCGACCTCCGGGTCGCGGCCCCTGATCGCCGCGACGATGTTCGGCGTCACGACACCCTGCGTCACCGAGGCGCGCAAGGTCCTCGAGGACGCGGGCTACGAGGTGCTCGTCTTCCACACGACGGGCACCGGTGGCCGCGCAATGGAAGGACTGATCGAAGACGGTTTCATCGCCGGCGTCCTGGACATCACGACGACCGAGCTCGCCGACGAGCTCGTCGGAGGAATCCTCAGCGCCGGCCCGCGGCGGCTGACGGTCGCCGGCGCCGTCGGCGTCCCGCAAGTCGTGTCTACCGGGGCGATCGACATGGTCAACTTCGGCCCGATTGACACCGTCCCGGAGCTGTTTCGACATCGAACCCTCTACGAACACAACTCGACAATCACGCTGATGCGCACGACTCCTGACGAGTGCGAGGAGATCGGCAATCGGATAGCGAAACGCCTCAGCGCAGCGACCGGACCGGTCACCGTCCTCTTGCCTCTCGCCGGCGTCTCTGCGATCGCGATCGAAGGTGGTCCGTTCCACGCTCCCGAGGCCGATGAACGTTGCTTCACCGCGATCCGCAACGGTGTCCCCGACACGGTGGAAGTCATCGACATGAAGACGCACATCAACGACCCGGAGTTCGCGCACGCCAGCGCGCGCGCGATGTTGACCCTGCTGAGCTGAAGAACCCGACGACGAGGAAGCGCACGCCATGGCCATCTCCCGCACCGAATCGCTCGCCCGTCTGCGCGCTCAGATCGACGCGCGCAAGCCGATCATCGGTGCCGGCGCCGGCACCGGTATCTCGGCGAAGTTCTGCGAGAAGGGCGGCGTCGATCTGATCATCATCTACAACTCCGGCCGCTTTCGCATGGCCGGTCGCGGTTCGCTCGCCGGCCTCCTGCCTTTCGGCGACGCAAACGCCATCGTCGTCGACATGGCGAGCGAGGTGCTGCCGGTGGTCCACGATACACCCGTGCTGGCGGGAGTCTGCGGCACGGATCCGTTCCGCCTGATGGACGTGTTTCTCCCCGAGCTCCACCGCATCGGCTTCTCGGGTGTCCAGAACTTCCCGACAGTCGGCCTCTACGACGGCAAGCTGCGCACGAACCTCGAGGAGACCGGTATGGGCTACCCGCTCGAGGTGGACATGGTTCGCAAGGCTCGGGAGCTCGACATGCTGACCGCACCGTACGTGTTCTCGCCCGAGGACGCGGTGGCGATGACCGAGGCGGGCGCCGACGTGCTCGTCCCACACATGGGTCTGACGACAAAGGGCTCGATCGGTGCGGAGTCGGCGGTAACGCTCGAGGAGTGCCCGGCAATCGTCCAGGAGATGGCCGATGCGGCGAAAAAGGTGCGCGACGATGTGATCGTCCTCTGTCACGGCGGACCGATCAGCGAGCCTGCCGACGCGCAGTACGTTCTCCGGAACACGAGCAGTATCGACGGCTTCTTCGGCGCCTCATCGATCGAGCGGCTCGCGACCGAGCCGGCGATCACCCGTCAGACGGAGGCCTTCAAGGCGATCTCCTTCTGACCCACGCCTCTCGTTCCGCCGTCGCCGCGCAGTTCGACCATGCGCGGATCAGGTGCCGCCGGTACCGAGCGACTCCTCCAGCTCCTCGAGGATCGTCAGCGCACGATCCTCGAAGCCGTCGGGAGCCGCCACTCGACGGGCGGAGACGGCGCAGTCACGAGCCTGGGAGATCTGACCGTTCTCGTAGTAGGCCAGGGCGAGGTAGAGGAGGTTCTCGCCGAGAATCGACTGACGAACGGGCACGCCGTAGAGGTCGAGGCCGACACCCCAGCTGCGACCCGGCTCCGCCGAGACCGTGACCGCCTGCTTCAAGTACTTGAACCCCGGCTCCAGATCGCCGTTGCGGAAGCAGACCCAGCCCAGGGTGTTGAGAAAGCTCGCCTCACGCGGAAGAATCTCGAGCGCGTGCTCGGCCCTCTCCCTCGCGGTATCGAGATCGACGTCTCGCAGCGCACGATACCAGGCCGAGCTGTTGAGAAAGAGGAGGTCGTCCGGATTCTCGCTGACACCTTCATCCGAGAGCTCGATCAGTCGATCGAGAACGACATCGAGATCCATATCGCGATATCCGGCGACATAGAGGCCGTCGTAGACGGTGTCACCGGCGGTGAGGTCATGCCGCAGAGATCCCGTCGGTCGCGTCAACCAGTACCGGCGAGCCCCGTCGACGTCGCCGCGCTTCACCTTGAGCCGGATCACGTGCACGCTCGCCTGCTCGCCGCCGAGGTATCGCGCACGCTCCTCGTGCGCTGCGATCAGATCGTGATCGATCTCGTATCCCTCATCGAGCGCGTCGCTCATTCTCTCGATGCGCCACACATACCACGACCAGTCGAAGACCGGAAACGCGAGACCGTAGGTGCCCAGCCCGAAAAGGTAGAGGCTGGCAAACAAGCCGGCGCGCACCCGGCGCCGGTAGCCGAGCGAGACAGGGGCGCTGAACAGGAACACGGCACCCAGAACGCCTGCCGTGAGCCCGCCGAAGTGTGCCGAGTCGGCGATGCGAACCTCGCCCGAGACGGCTTCAACGAACAGCGACTCGAGAAGAAGGAGGCAGACGGCCACCGTTATCCACTTCCAGAAGCGGGCTCCCAGGAGAATCTGACCGCCCGCGAGCCGCCCGGCGCGCCCGACAAGGAATACGCCGATCAGCCCGCAGATCGCGCCCGACGCGCCGATACCGGTGCCGAAGTCCGAGAAGGCCTGGAAGGCCAGGGACCCGGAGAGCCCGAATAGCAGAAAGCAGACGAGAAACCGTCGGTGCCCGAGCCACCCCTCGACGACACGTCCGAAGAGGAAGGTCGCGAACGAGTTCAGCGCCATGTGCACGAGGTTGCCGTGAAAGAACACGCAGGTGATCAGGCGCCAGTACTCGCCGGCCCAGATCTTCTGGCGAATCTGCCCGTAGGCAGAGAGCCGCTCGACACGAAGAACCTCACCGCCGGCCTGGATCATCGCCTCCACGGCGATGAAAACGCCGATCAAGGCGAAGGACACGAAGGGGATCCGGCCCCGACGAGGTCCCCGTCCTAAGGGACCGGCGATCAGCGCGGGACGGGAGATGTCGGTGCGAGCCGCGCCACTCTCGGCACCGTGCGACCCCGTCACGCCGTCCGAGCTACCCGCGAAGCCCTCCGACGAGCTACCCGCGAAGCCCTCCGACGAGCTACCCGCGAAGCCCTCCGACGAGCTA
>CAYMLL010000008.1:24569-63028 GCA_964390645.1 uncultured Planctomycetia bacterium
GCCCTCCGACGAGCTACCCGCGAGGCCCTCCGACGAGCTACCCGCGAGGCCCTCCGAAAAATCACCCGCGTCGTGATTCGTCGAGTCCACGTGCGACAGTTCCGATATCTCCTGCGGACGAATCGTGCTCCTCGCGAAGCCGTCGGCTCCGGAGGACAGCCAGCTTACATCATTCTACACCCGTCGCGGGCTTTCGTCTCCTTCGGGACGCGGGCAGGACGATCAGCCCTCGCAATCGAGGGCGTCGCCCGCGGGATCGGGCCCGGTGTCGGGATAGGGCGCCCCCGGACTCGGGCCGTCGCGGTACATGTGGTCCAGCAGGATGATCGCGTCGCTGATGTTGAGGACCTCGTTGTCATCGATGTCGGCCGCGTCGTCACAGCCGAGCATCCGGCCTTGGAAGAGGTGAAAGACGATCGTCGTCGGGTCGCTGATGTCGATGTGGCCGTCCAGGTTCACGTCCCCGCGCAGGAACTCGGCAGGCGGAAGGACGTACGTGAAGGGCAGAGTGTTCGACTCGTTGCCATCGATGTTGACGACCTTGACATCTACCTGACCGGCTCCGTCCGGGACCTCGGCGATGATCGTGTCCGGAATCGGGCCAAACTCGTCATAGGTGACGTTCGGTGACTCGACGGTCCCGAACCGCACGTCGACGCCATCGTGGAAACCGCTCCCGCGGATGCGTACCGTCTCCCCGGCCAGCTGTGCCGGCGGATCGAGATCCGTGAGCACCGGCGGGTCCCACTCGACATTCGTGTTGGTGACGACGATCGTGTCGGTGCCAGAGATTCCGCCACGAAGATCGAGACCGATAAGCTCGAGTGTATTCGCTCCCGGGTGCAGCGGGATGTCGTTGACTCGCCACACGGTCAGCGACGGGTAGGTGGTCTCGTAGCTCTCTCCGTTGACGAGAACGGTGCAAACAGCCGCTTCGCCCTGCCCGGCGATGTCGACCGTGAACTCGTCGCTGCTGAAGTTCCTGCCACTGTTGGTGGTGATGCGAAACGCCGTGCCCGAGACCGTCGCGATTCGCGAGCGCAGGAGGTTGCTTCGCCGGTCGATGAAGCCGCCCGGCTGCCCGATGCCGGTGTTCGACATGCCGATCGCCGCCAGTCTCGTCGCAAACGGCGCCAGGTAGCTCGAGTGGAACCACCGGTCGGGACCGTTGACCATCTCGTCGAGAATCCCGTACCACATCTTCTTGACCTTGACGTTGTCGAACATCCGATTGACCTCCGAGAACCCGCCCGGATTGAAGTCCGAGTTCGGGTTGCTCGGGATCAGGAAGGAGTTGACGTCGCCGTAGGTCAGCTCCATGTCCCATGCCAGGAGGTTGAATCGCCCGTCTTCCGGCGGCCGATACAGGTAGCAGTTCTTGCCGCGGTTCGCTCCCCACGTGTCCCAGTCCGCTGTATTGAGCCGCACCGCCCAGATGCGTAGCATCTCCTCTACGTTGCAGATGTCCCAGATCCGCTCGCCGAAGTTCGCGGCGCTGGTCGATCCCGGGTCCAGCACTCGTGCGAAGTCGATCAGCGACTGGAAGTCATCCTCCCCGTTTTTCGCTCGCAGCCCGAAGAACCAGCGGTAGTTCTCCTTGTTCTCACCGTTGCCGTCACCACGCGGGCTGCTCGGCGGAAACAGCACATGCGCATTGGTGTTGCCACGACGGCCACCGTTGTCGTCGATGACGAAGCGATCGTCGACTTCGTAAAGATCACCGTCGTCATCGTCGAACCAGAGGCCGATGTACTGCACGTCCGGCACCCACGAGTGCTCGAGCGTGTTGTTGACCCGGCTGTTGATCTGCCAGCGGGCCATCGTCAAGACCTCGCTGAACGGAACCGAGATGGCACCCTGATTGTTGCGAATCAGATAATGGGAGAAGCGTTCGTTAACCGTCAGTCCGTTGCCGTGGTGGTTGTCGAGGTTCATCTTGCGAATGCGCCCGTGAAGCGGCTCCTGCCGCGACATGGCGACGCGATAGCTGCCTCCGATTCCCCCGCGCGCGAAAGGGCTGCCCGAGAAGCGCGTCTTCGCCTCGTAGTAGATCCGCGATCCCCCGTAGACGAACGACCCGTTGATCAGGTCGTTCGACTGACGCCGTCGCGACTCGAGACGGGAAAGGTCGGCGTCGGTCATCCAGAATCGGTAGCTGTGAAAAGGAGTCGACGGCAGCTCCTGGTCGTGTTGATAGACCAGGTAGCGGTGATCGCCGAGGCCGGCTCTGCTCGGATCGAGCACCAGCGGGTGCGTGCGCTCGGCGATGTCGACCGGGTATCGACCGTCACGCCCGCCGGCGTCCTCCGCGGTGACGTAGAAGACGATCTTGGTTCCGAGCGATCGACCGGGAATCGTCCCACGGTAGATTCCTGGCGAGACCTCCGACATCGTGCGGGTGGACGGCGAGGATGATGGGTTGTTGGCCGAGTAACGGATGTTAGCGCTCTGCACCCCGTCGGAGTCCGCGATAGGGGGCTAGAGGGTGACATTCTCGTTGGCGCCCGGCAGGGGTGGATCCTGCCAGACGTCCGTTATGACGGGCCCCAGGTTGGAGCTGCCGCTCTCGTCGATGAGCCGCTGCGTCACCGAGTTGACGCGACCCGGCGTGCCCAGATTCTCCGGAACCGCGAGCCGATGTGACTTCGCCATCGCGTGCTCGTAGCCGTGCGTGAGGATGGTCTGCGAGCCGACCACCCAGCGAGCGTCGAACGAGATCTGCAGGTCCTCGCCGGTGTTCAGGTTGGAGAGCCCGAAACCGTTCGGCTCGGGTGTCTCGATGCGGTTGACCTTGTTGTCGCCGCGGCCCGAAGCGACGATCTTCAGCGATCCGGCCCCCTCGATCGGATCGATACGCGTGCGACCGGTCCGCACGTGCGTCCCCTCGATAATCCAGCCGTTGTCATTCGAGTTGAAGTGCCCGTTCGTGACCTGCTCCGAGCCGTTCGTGATCTCGGTCGTACGACTGACGAGCCGCGGTATGAAGCTCAGATCCGAGCTCCCCGTACCCGCGTTGTGCACCTGCACCGCGAGCACGTTGCGTCCGTTGCGCAGCGTGTTCACGTTGAGCGTGCGCTCCTGGAGATTCGGTTCGCCCGCGCTGGCTGCGCTCGCATTCCAGGCTCGGTCGTTGACGTTATGTGACGCGACCTGCTGACCGTTGATATAGGCGTAGAAGCCATCGTCGATGGTGACGCTGAGGACGAGCTCGTCGATGTCGTCAACGTCGGCGACAGTGAACTCCTTGCGGCAGAACACCGTGACGTAGCTACCCGCCATGTCGTCGAGCACGGTGGCGTCGTCACCGTCACCGTAGCCGATTCCGGTCTGGCCCTCCTCCCAGCCGGCATCGTTGAAATCGGGCTCGTCCCACGCTGCGGGCGGCGCCCGGGTGCCGCGAAAGAACCTCCAGACCTCGTCGTCGTCGATCAGTGGAACATCGTTGTTCCGCACGGCGCCGCCGATGATCGAGACGTTGTCGACGACGGTGATGCCGCGTGTCAGGAGCAGCATGTGAAGCTCGGATTCACCACCGCCGTGGCGACCGATGTAGCTGAGGTTCACGACCTCGGACTTGTGCGAGTCGTCGCTCGCGTCCCAGGCCTGACCGAAGCGGTTGTCCTGGTGTGGATCGACCAGCTCCACCGACGAGCCGAGCCCGTCGCCCCAACGCGGCCACTCTCCACCGTCACGGATGCGAATCGTATCAACCGTGCGCCCGAGCCCGTCCTTGAGCGTGATGCGCTCGCCACTGCCGCGCAGTGCCCCGAACGCGCCGACGGCCTCGTCGGTCTGCTCCGGTCCGTGAACGGAGCCGACCGGCAAACCGTGGACCTGCTCGATAAACTCCGGGTTGCGCGCGACGACGAGGTACTCACCCGGGCCGAGGGCAGTGCCCGTGGGAAACACGTAGTTGACGCCTCTGGTGAATCCCCAGCCCGACATGCCGACGGTGGATCCGCCACGGTTGTAGAGCTCGACGTACTCCCTGTCCGGGTCGTCGTCGAGCGCGTGGTACATGACCTCGTTGATGACGATATCCTGGTTGACCGTCATGCGGTTCGCGGCGTCGCGCGTCGGATCCGACGCCCCTTCGAACTCGTCGTCTCCGTCCGGGACCCGCGCCTCGCTCATCTCCTCGAACTCGGGCTCGAAGTTGTAGGCATCGAGCACGCGTTCCCCCGTCGAGTCCACGAGGGCGAGGAAGAGGCGGTCCCCCGGCTCCCCGGGAGGGGCCGTAGCGAGGTCCATCCCGAGGTTGTCCTCGGTGAACGAGACATGGCTCCCGGCCGGAATCGTCGTACCGCCCGGAATCTCGAAACGCGTCAGGTCGCCGGGCTCGTTCGTCAGGTACATGCCCGATATGTTGACCGCCGATCCAGTGCGGTTGTGGAGCTCGATCCAGCGCTCGCCGCTCGTCCACAGGAGAGCCTCGTTGATCAGCACGGGCGAGTCGCCCGGCTCCGCGCCGGGCTCGCCCCCACCGTCCGGCGGGCCTTCACCCTCGGGGTCCTCGATCGGGTCGCCGCCGCCGTCGAAATCCATGCCGGCGTTGACGTCGGTCGTCACCTGAATCTGTGACGTCGACGTGATCGGGGTCGAGGAGTTGCGCCGCTGAAAACGCAGGCGAAACGACCAGCCGCCGCCGTTCTCGAAGCACTTCACCGCGATCAGGTTCTTTCCCGGCTCCAGGGTGACATCCTGGGCCGTGTCCTGAATCTGCCCCGCCCCACCGACGCCACGGCAGGCGTCGTTCACCCAGACATGCGAGCCGTTGACCATGATGGCAATCGCGTCATCCGACGCGCAGCCGATGTCGACGACAAGGTTGCTCCCCGTGACGTTGTCGACGTACACGAACGAGTACGACATCACGTTTTCCGGGTTCGGCGCCCAGACGTTGTCGTTGAGGTTGATCGTGTCGGAGAACGAGACGTACTCCTCGACCGTGGGCAGGGCACCCGTGGCGTTGTTGTGCAGCCCGGTCGAGCGCGCCGACGAGTAGCGCGTCCGCACGACCTGGCCGTCTTCCCAGATCGAGGATGTCTGACGCTGTGACCCGTTGGAGCCCTCCGTGAGCCAGTCGGCGCGGATGACGTTGTTGGACAGGTTGCAAGCCGATCCTGTGTACGGCCCCAGCATCAGCCATGTCAGGATGAAGCCCTGTGTGTCCATCCCGTTCGACGGCGGCTCGATGTTCCCCCCGCTCTCGAAAGCCGGACCGTTCGGTTCGCCAGGCGTGCCGCCGCGATCCTCGCTGAGACGCCAGCTGTCGGCGTCGTCGATCTCGAGAAAGGGACCGCGCAGCTCGAGCGAGTGCCCGGTGCCGTCCGCGCCAACGGGCCACTGACCACGGTCGTCGTAGCGAACGTCCACGACAACACGTCCCCCCGTGTTGCAGACCTCGACACGCTCGCCACCGTTGCCGAGCGATCCGACGTAGTCGCCGATCGTGTTATCGATGCCGTACTTTGCCCGGATGGCGGCCTCGTCGGCGCAGACGACGAGATACGTCTTGCCGTCGAGATAGGTTCCGCGCGGAAAGACGAGATCGACGGCGCCGCACAGCGAATAGCCGCTCAGATCGAAAGGGTCGATGTTCTCGTTGTAGATCTCGATGTACTCGTCCGGACGATCATCGGCAGCCGACGAGTGGTACATGATCTCCGAGATGACGATCGCGGACACCGGCGTCGACATCGCGAGAACCCCGAAAGCCACGACGATCAGCGCGGCCAGAAACCGTTCCACCGAGTTCATTCGACACTCGCTCATGCGCATTCTCCGTGAAAAACCGTCCATTTCTCCATCAGCGGTCACAGCCGATCAGCTCGCCACCCGGATCCGGCCCCGCGCCGGGGTGTGGCGCGGGCGGGGCCGGACCGTTGCGGAAAAGATAGTCCAGAAGGCCGATGGCGTCCGTGACCGTCAGAGCCTCGTCATCATCGACGTCCGCCGCGTCCTCACACCCCAGCGAGCCGCCGCTGAAGAGGTGAACGACGATCGTCCGGGCGTCGGAGATGTCGATCCGGTTGTCGTCATTCGCATCGCCGCGACGGAACTCGGGCGGCGGCAGGATGTAAGTGAAGGGTCGTGTGCCTGACTCCTGGCCGTCGACGTTGCGCACCCGGACATCGGCCCTGCCACCGCCGACCTCGGGCACCGTGACGGTGAGCTCGTTCGGCGAGATGAGCGTCACGCCGCTCGCCTCGAGCGCTCCGAAAAAACAACGAATACCGCCGATGAATCCGTCTCCGATGACGCCGATCCGTGTCCCGGCCGGCGCCGATTCCGGCTCGAGCCGCACGAGGACCGGCGGATCGAGATCGTTCGTGCTGGTGACCGTGATCGAGTCCGATCCGTCGAGGCCGCCCTTGAGGTTGACCCCCACGAGCTGCAGCACGTTGGGGCCGCCGTGGAGGGGGATGTCGTCGACGCGCCACGTCGTCATGCCGGTGTGCTCGACACCGTGGTCCTCGCCATTGACGAGAATCTGGCAGATTCTTGCCGGACCGTCTCCCGAGATGTTGACGTTGAAATCGTCCGTGTTGAAGGCCCTGCCCCCGTTCGTCGTGATCCGGAACGGAGCCGAGGCCGTCGCGCCGAGACGGCTGCGGATGCGATCGCGTCGCTGGTCGATGTAGCCGCCCGGCTGACCGATCGCGGTTCTCGCCATGCCGAACTCGGCGAGGCGGGTCATGTAGTCGGCGAGATATTCTGACGTGAAGAAGGCCTGATCGGACCCTCGTGTGTTCACCATGTGATCGAGAATGCCGTAGTACAGCTTCTTGATCGCCACGACGTCGAACATCCGGTTCACCTCGCTGAAGCGGCTCGGGTTGAAATCCGCGCTCGGCGAGGTGGGAATCAGGAACGCGTCGAGCCTCCCCGTCTCGTAGGTGAGCTCCATGTCCCAGGGCAGCGTGTTCCAGAGACCCGTGCTCGGATCGTGGTAGAAGTAGGTGTTCTTGCCACGGTCTGCGGACCAGTTGTCCCAGTCGGAGATGTTCTGACGGATCGCCCAGGTGCGCAGGAACTGCTCGACGTTGACCTGGTTCCAGACCCGCTCGGAGAACGCGGCCGTGGTCGTGTCGCCCGGATCCATCAGCTGACAGAAACGGATGAACCGTGTCCAGTCATCGGCGCCGTTCTTGGCGCGCAAACCGTGGAACCAGCGGTAGTTCTCCTTGTTCTCCCCGTCTGCGTCGCCACGTTCGCTCGGCGGGGGATAGAGGACCCTGCCATCCGCCTGCCCGGCGCGATCCCCGTTGTCGTTGAGGAAGAAGCGATCGTCCATCTCGACAAGATCGCCGTCACCGTCCTCGAACCAGCGGGCGACGTACTGCGTGTCCGGCACCCAGACGTGCTCACGTATGTGCACGACCCGGTTGTTCACCTGATAGCGCGCCATCGTCTGCACCTCGGAATACGGCACGAAGCCGCAGCCCTGATTGTAGCGCAGCAGGTGATGGGCGACGCGCTCGCGGGCGTCCGATCCGTTGCCGTGGTGATCCTCGAGGTTGAACTTGCGGATCCAGCCGTGAATCGGCCTGTCGCGCGGTGCGGCGACACGGAAGCTGCCGTTCCACGAGCCCCGCGCCCAGGGGCTCCCCGAGAAACGCATGTGCGCCTCGTGGTAGACCTCGCAGCCACCGAAGGTGAAGGTGCCATCGACGAGCTCGTTGGACAGACGCCTACGGTTCGACAGCTCGCTCTCGCTCGCCTCGGTCATGTAGAAGCGGTAGTCGTGAAACGGCGTCGCGGGGTGGCGGCTCTCGTCGTGTCGGTAGATCACGTAGCGGCGCTCATTCCGGGGGGTCGCGCCATCGAGCGCCAGAGGATGAGAGCGCTCGTCGACGTCGACCGGATAGCGCCCCCGGTTTCCGGAGAGGTCGTCGGCCTCGATGAAGAACACGACCTTTTCATCCTGGCCCCGTCCCGGAATCGTGGCCTCGTAGATTCCGGCGCCCTGGTGTGACATGGTGATCGATGTCGGCGAGGTCGATGCGTTGTTGATCGAGTAGCGAAGACGGACCGTCCCGACGCCGTCCGGATCCCCGATCCGGCAGCGAATCGTCACATCCTCCTCGGCGATCGGCACCGCGGGAGTCTGCTCGAGGTCGCTGATCACCGGACCGAGATTCGAGTCGCCCGTCGCGTCGATCAGGCGCTGCGTCACGCTGTTGATCGTACCGGGAGTGCCCAGATTCTCGGGGACGTTCAGCTCGTGGGTCCGCGCCATCGCGTGCTTGAAGCCGTGGGTGTTGAGAGTTGCCGACCCCACGTGCCATTTCGCGTCGAAGGAGATCAGCAGATCCTGAGTTGTCGATAACGCTCGCGTGCCGCCGTTCGTGCTCTCGATGCGGTTGACCTTGTTGTCGCCGCGACCCGTGGCGACGATCTTCAGCGACCCGGCGCCAGCGATCGTGTCCGTCGTCGAACGACCGCTGCGAACGTGCGTGCCCTCGAGCATCCACCCCGATGTGCTCGAGTCGAACGTCGGGTTGACGATCATCTCGGTTCCGCGGCCGTCTGCGCTCGTCGTGCGGCTGACGAGACTCGGAATGAACGTGAGATCCGAGCTGCCGATGCCGGAGTTGTGCACCTGCACCGCAAGCACGTTCGGCCGGTCCTCGTCGAGAAGGTCCTTGAACTCGGAGATGTCACGTTCGACGAGCGTCGCCTCACACGCACAGGCGGCGTCGGAGTCGAAGCTCGCGTCGCTGAGCCCGAAGATGGCGACCTGCACTCCGTTGAGATAAGCGATGAAGCCGTCGTCGACGGTCACGGACAGGACGAGGTCCTCGATCTCGTCGACGTCGGTGACGTCAAACTCGCGTCGACAGAAGATCGACACGTAGCTGTCCTGCATGTCCGTGAGCTCGGTGGCGTCGTCACCGTCGCCGTAGCCGATCCCGGTGGCGCCCGAGAGCCATGCGTCAGCGTCGAAGTCCTGCGAGCGCCAGCCCACGGGGGGCGGAGACAGACCCTTGCGATAGCGCCAGACCTCGTCGGTCGCGATCAGGGGGTCGTCGGTGGTCGTCACCCCTCCCTGGAGGATGGAGACGTTGTCGACAACCGTGATGCCACGAGCGAGCAGGAGGAGATGCAGCTCGGACTCTTCCCCGCCGTGACGACCGGTGTAGGAGAAGTGAGTGACCTCCGACTTGTCCGAGTCGTCGCTCGCGTCCCACGCCATCGCGACGCGATTGTCCTGGTCGACATCGATCAGCTCGACCGAGGAGCCGTGCCCGTCCGCCCACCGCGGCCAGCCTCCACCGTCATGATAGCGGATCGTGTCGACCGTGCGCCCGAGCGTGTCCTGAAGCGTCACGCGCTCACCGCGATCGTTGAGGGAGCCGAACGTCGCGATCGTCTCGGGATCGTCCGGGCCGATGCACCCGGTCTCACCGAGGCCGTAGATCGAGCGAATCAGCCCGGGGTTGCGCGCGACGACCAGGTACTCGCCCGGTCCGAGAGTCGTTCCCGCCGGCAGCACGAAGCGCACGCCGCTGGTCAGCTCCCAGCCGCTCATGTCGACCGTCGAGCCGCCGCGGTTGTAGAGCTCGACGAACTCCCTGTCATCGTCGTTGTCGATCGGGTGGTACATCAGCTCGTTGAGCACGATGTCGGTGTTGACGCGGAGCCGGTTCGCGGCATCGCGAGTGGGGTCCGCCGCGTCGCGAATCTCCCCGCCATCGGGCACCCTGGCCTCGCTCATCTCGTCGTGGCCGGCGCGAAAGTTGACCGCGTCCACGACGCGCTCGCCGTCCGGCTCGACGAGCGCGACGAAGACCCGGTTGAGCTCGGGAGTCACCGAAACGTCCAGTCCGAGCTCCGTATCGGTGAACGAGACGAAGCCCCCGGCGGGAATGCTGACGCCCGGCCCGATGACCGCCTTGACGAGATCGTTGCGGTCATCGGTCAGGTGGTAGCCGGCGATGTTGACGGCCTCGTCCCCGGTGTTGTGGAGCTCGATCCAGCGTTCGCCCGACGTGCGGAAGAAGCCCTCGTTGATGACCACCGGAACGCGCGGGTCACAGACATCTTCGCGTCCGTCGTCGTCATCGTCATCTCCGGGCGCGGGATCGCCGCCCGAGATGATGTCGCCGCTGATCTCGACGCTCTCCCAGGTCAGTGTCGCCGTGCCGCAGCCGTTGTGCGAGGTCACCGCGAGTCCGAGGAGGACGTCCCGGCCGCCCGCCCACGTGGTCGTGCCGGCGGCGCCACCGAACTGGGTCCATCCGGTGCCGTTGTTCGAGTAGTAGCCACGGATGGTGTTGCCGGAGCGGTTGAGCCGAAGCCAGCTCGGGTGCTGCCCATCGCCCGCTGTCCACGGCTCCTGGTTGTTGTCACCGCCATGATCGGTCCTGCGGGCGAGCCGGGATCCATCGGGCGACGGGTTGTCGTGAACGAAGACGTAGCGCGATCTGGTGGAGAGATCCTGACGGCACATGAGGCCGCCCTTGCCCCAGCGCTGAGCGGGCGTCCAGGCGCGTTGCGCGATGCGCCCCTGGATGTTGAAGTCGCCGCGGAGCTCGACGTATGCGAACTGGAACTGGTCGCCGTTCGACCAGATGTCTTCGCCGCCGCCCGAGATCGTGTAACGTCCGAGCGCGAACGTCGTGTTTCCGACGCCACACGGCGAGCCGACATCCCGGTGGTCGTCGAATTCCCCGACGGGGCCTTCGGACGGCCCCGCCGCCGGGCCGCTCTTGACCGGCCAGCACGGGTTCACAAAACCCGGCGAGCCGTGCGGCTCGTCGGAGAGCTGCCAGCTGTCCGGATCGTCGAGCTCGATGTAGGGCGCTCGAAGCTCGAGTGAGTGACCGGTGCCATCGGCGCCTGCGGGCCACTTGCCGCGATCGTTGTAGTCGACCCGGACCATGCGGACACCGCCGGGATTGCAGACCTCGATGTCCTCGCCGCCATTCGACAGCGATACACCCGAGGCGCCCTCCCACGGCCAGTTGCCGATCGTGTTCTCGATTCCGTACCTGTCCCGGATCGCCTCCTCGTCCGCGCAGACGACGAGGAACGAGTAGCCGTCCATCCAGGTGCCCGGAGGAAATTCGAAGGAGACTCCGTCACAGATCGTGAAGCCCGAGAGATCGAGCGGGTCGGGATTCTCGTTGAACAGCTCGATGTACTCGTAGCGCGCAGCCTCCACGTCGCTCGGAGCGTACATGATCTCCGAGATCGTCAGCGCGCGGAGATCCGCACGAGCGCACACCGCCAGCGCCCATCCGAGAAGTACCGCCCAGGCAGCCTTCGCGTGACCGCGTCGCACAGATCCTTTCGCTCCCGTGGAGAACCGGTTGGCTGGCTCTCGGCTCTCGCTCTCCGCAGAACCCAGGGTGGCCGCAAGTGTAGCAGCCGTTTCATCGTATCACGCAGGCAGACCGGATGCGAGAGAGTCCGCCCTGCCCCCCGCAGGACGAATCGGACGTCGTCATCGACGTCGAGAAACTACCGCGGCAGACCCTGTGACCTCGGCACACCGGTCCGGATCCCCTGCCTCGCTGTCGGCGTCAACGATCGCTTCCGGGCGCGCCCGCCCGACGACGGATCCCCGCCCACAGATGGGTCAGGAATACACGGTTGTCGAGCCCCGCATAGACGAGATCCCCACCCATCCTCGAGAAGGACTTGCAGAAGCGGACGTAGTACGCCGGGTGGTCGGTTGGCGGTTCACCCCGCGACCAGTCCCACGTCGACTCCGCGAGGTCGTTGACGACGATGAGGAAGTCCTCGAGCGCCGCGCCGCCTCGGCGCGCCACGTTGCGTGACATCGACACCGACTTCTCGAAAATCATCGGCGACATCACGGACGACCCGACGCTGAGGTAGACGCCCCCCTCGAGCCTGGAGATCGTCTCGGCGTAGACGAGGAAGTCCCTCATCGACGTGCGGCCGACCGCGCCGCCGTGAAACAGCGGGTGGGTGTAGATGATGTCCTGGCCGATCCCCGGGTGGACCGTGAACGGCACGCCGGCTCGGTAGCACGCGGCCTGTACACTGCAGTCCGCGAAGCCGTGCGGAATCGCCTGCTCCCCGGGCTCGAGATCGCCGCGTCCGATCGCGTCGAGCAGATCGTGCGCGGCGGCGCACGTCTCATGGTCCAGCTCGTGCGCACCGGGTTGAGCGCGAAGCCGATCCTGCAGCCTTTCGGCCGTCGGCACGTCGAGCTTCTCCTCGACCATCATGCGACCGACCGACTCGCCGTAGCCGAGCCGATCGAGGGCGCCGACGAGGAGCGCGCTGCCGATGCGCCCGCCGGTCTCGTCCCAGAGGCCGAACTGGCCCTCCTCGACGTAAGCTCGCACGTCCTCGCAGCTGCGACCGAGGAAGCCGAACTCCCAGTCGTGAATCGAGCCTGCACCGTTCGTCGCGACGTGCGTCAGCCAGCCATCCTCGACCATGCGCGCGAGCAGCGGTCCGAGTCCGTTCTTGATCAGATGCGCACCGTGGCAGATCACGACCGGAGCGCCGCGGCTGCGCGCCTCGACGATACGGAGCGCCGCCGCCTCGATCGTCGCCGCCGCCTCCCCGGGATCGCCGATCGGGCGGTCAGGGTCGATCCGGATATCGTCGATCTGGAACTTGCTGTCGCGGTCGGCGACCGGAAGGAAGACCAGGCGTGAGCGGTCGAAAGAGGCGTGGGGCATCGATTCAGGCAGGTCCTTCAATCGTGTCGTCCAGGAAGGTCATCGAAACACGTCGGCCAGACACGTCGTTCATGCGCATCCCCGGACCCCGGCGAGCTCCTCGACGCATGCGCCGACGACATTCTCCGTCGCACGGTGGTGCGCGTACTGCAGATGAAGGCACTTCACATGACGCCAGTCGAGGATGCCACCGATACCGCGCTGGTGGTAGACCTCACCCCAGCCACGCTCCTCGATCAGCCGCCGATCCTCCTCGGTCAGCAGCGACCATCGCTCCCGACGATAAGCCTCGTGATTGCGCCGGTACGCGTCGAGAAGCTCCGGCTCCCGGCGAAGCCGCGTCTCCATCCGGTCGACTCCTCCCGCTGCCTCCAGGCAGCTGACCTGGCGGATGATCGCGGGACAGACGAGCCAGTAGAGCGTCGGAAACGGCGCCACGACCTCGCCGGACCGGCCGCGAGAGAGGGGATAGTAGCGGATCACCTCCACATGACCGCACGGACACCGCGACGCAACCGAGAGAACACCGCGGCAGCGCTTCTTTACCAGCGACTCGACGACGAGCAGGTCCTCCTGGGAGATCGTCTGTCCGGGCGGCTGCCAGACGTCCATCAAGCACCCCTCCTGGCGGGAAGAAGAACTCGCACGGTGGTGCCGAGCGTCGGCCTCGAGCGCACACGGATATCACCACCCCACCCGCGAACGACGGAGTAGGCGAGCGAGAGCCCGACCCCCATCGCACGATCACGCGGCTTCGTCGAGTAGAACGGATCGAAGATGGAGTCGAGCTGGGACGGATCGATGCCGTGCCCGCCGTCTCGGAACGAGACCTCGACGTAGGCGCCCGGAAGCAGCACCCCGGGATCGTCGTCGACCTGCAGGTTACTGGCGCGCACGACCACCTGCCCCTCCCCCGGCATCGCCTCGAAGGCGTTGGAGAGTATCTCCCGCATCACCTCCTCCAGCTCCTCCTCCAGCGCCGCCACCGGCCAGAGGCCGACCTGGAATCGATAGTCGACGCGCACGCCTCCGTAGCGACGTGCCGTCTCATCCACGCAGTCTCCGCTCGTTGCCGCGACGAGCACGTTCTCGAGCAAATCCTCGAGATCGACCGAGCTCGACGCGGCCCGTGTCGCATCCAGCGAGGCCAGCCCGTCGAGGACGCGCAGCGTCCGGCGCGCGTCCCTCAGCCGCTCCTCGATGCGCGTGGACTCGACGATCGACTCCTTCTCTCCAGCGCTCGACTCCTCGCGGAGCGTCTCGAGACTCGCGACCAGTGCCTGGATGCTCTGCGAGACGCGCGAGGCGAGGTCGCGGATCCCCCGCAGGCGATCATCGCGCTTGACGAGCGTCCTCGCCGCAGCCTCGTGCGTCGCGTCCTCGATCAAGACGACGAGCCCACCGTCACCTCGCGACTCATCGGAGAGCACGCGGTCGGCGAAGCATGTGACCTGGAGCACGAAATCGTCGCCGCTGGCCGTCTCGACGACGACCGTCGTCTGCCGCGCCGCCCGCTCCGGACCCGCGTCGGCACGGCACACCCTCAGAAACTCCGCGAAGCGCGCGCCGGAGAGCGCACCGATCATCGTCAGAGGCTTGCCGCCGAGATCTCGATAGGCGATAGCGTCGATCCCGAGGAGCTCTCGTCCGACACCGTTGAAGTCGAGGACCCGAAGCTCGGCATCGACAAGAAAGACGCTGGCCGGATGCGACAGGAAGAGACCCCGGTAACGCCGCAGCTGCTCCGCGCGCTCACGCAAACGTCTTCGCGCGACCTCGGTGAACGCGACAAGGATAATCGCACCGAGAATTGCCGCTCCCAGGTAGAGCGGCCACGGTGACGCAGCCGCGGCGACGATGAAGCGGTGCAGGAGCTTCTCGCGGTTGCGGTTGCCGTCGATGTCGCGCACCTCGACCTCGAAAGAGTGCACGCCTTCTCCGAGATCGCTGAAGACGACCTCACGATCACCGGTGAACGCCGACCAGCCACCGCCGTCGAGCCGGTAGCGAAAGAGCAGCTGATCCGCGGGCGTACGGTCCTTGTAGTCGCGCGCGTCCCACCGGAAGCGCATGTCACCGCCGGCACGCGCCTCGTCCGGGAACGTCCCGTCGACAAAGAGCGGACGATCGGAGTCGTCGGGAGTGAAACGCTGCACGCCGTGAACCAGGGTACCGACGAGAAGCGAGCGTCTGGCGCCAGATACTCGCGACGGCGCGATGGTGAAGACGCCGCTCGTGCGCGAGCTCTGCGACCCGACCGGGAATCCGTACCAGCACTCGCCATCAAAGCGCGCCATCCCCGCCTCGGTGCCGAACCACATCTGACGGCCGTCGGCGACGATCGAAAACACCCCCGAGCTCGGCAACCCGTCGGCGACGTCATAGGAGAGCGTGGAGTCGCCGGCGATCCGCGTCACACCGCGGCCCGAGTTCCAGTAGCAGAGCCAGATCGACTCGTCAGCACCGGCACTCACCGCCCAGATTCGCTTGCCGGTGAGCCCGTCGCGTGTACCGTAGCGACGATCCACCCGGATTCGCGCGTCGCTGAGCCCACAGCGCAGGAGCCCGTCATCCGACGCGATCCAGATCACGTCCTCCGAAACGCGCACGAGATCGTTGAAGGAGCCTCGCCCCGGAAACCCGACGACCTCGACCGTCTCGATCTCGTACCCGGTGAGCGCCGATCGACGATAGACGACCGGCGGGCCCTCGCGTCCCTTCTGCTCGGGAAGGAACCACTGCTCGTGGAAGGTGTCGGTGACGATGCGGCGGACGGGAGAGTCGCCGAGCCCCCCCGGCCGCTGCGCCACCCAGGCGCTTCCGTCGAAGACGTAGGCGCCGTCGAAGTCGTCGGCGCTCGAGATCCACACGTTGGCGCGCGCATCCTCCGCAAGCCCGGAGATGCGGCCGAGCTGGCGCCCGTTGATGTCCACCCAGTGCTTCTCGAGCACCCAGCTAACGCGGCGGTCCTCGCCGAAGGCGACGTCGACCGCGCTCGGCCTCACCGCGCGGTAGCGCAGCACACCATCGGACGTCCCCACCCAGACGCTGTCGTCGGACGCCTCGATCAGCGAGAGCACGGTCGGAAAGCGACGCTCCGGAATCCCGGGAAGAGGATCCCAGCGCCGGCTCTCGCCGTCGAAGGTCGCGACACCGCCGGAGCGCTGCTGGAACCACAGGTGGCCGGCCTCATCGACGATGCCGCCGCTCAGGAGCCTCGCTCCGCTCTCGCGCGGATCGTTCACCGACACCCAGGCGGACGAGCCCGCCGACAGCACGTGGATGCTGCCGTCCTCGCAGGTCGCGAAGTGGTTTCCGCGGCGGTCGTTGACGACGGCCTCGACGGGCACACGCGTGACGGCCTCGATGCGTCGGCCGAGCTGACGCCAGTTGCGGCCCTCGAGTCGGGCGACAACCCACGACCCCGGCCTGCCACGCGGATGAAAGAGCCCCCACAGCACTCGCCGCCACCTGCGAATGCGGCTTTCGCCGGTCACATCGCCATCGGTCTCGACCGGCTTGTCGAACGCCAGGAAGCGGGCGCACACCGCGTCGGCGAATGGCAGGTCGAGGTCGAGATCCTCGAGGCTCACCCAGCGCCGCTCCCGGAGCTGCCGGTACCGGATGCCCTCGTTCGTCGCCAGCCAGTGAACGCCCTCCTGGTCGATCTGATAGTCCAGAACCCGGCCACCATGGAAACGCACGACGGGCACGACCGGCTCGGCCCGTGCGCCGCGCATCTGGTGATGTCGCTTGCGGCCACCCTTCTCCTCGTGGACGAGGAACACTTCGCCGAGCGGACCGGCGGCAACGAAGACACGGCCGCCGGGACCGGCTCCCACCGGCTGTCGCACGGGAAAGACCCGCCGCAGAGGGCCGCCCCCCGCCGTGCCCCAGAGCCCCGCGCCGGTGGCGCAAAAGCCACGGCCCTGCGACTCCACGATGCGCACCACGGGTCCATCGTCGAAGGGCTCGTCGTTCTCGATGACCGCCCAGCGGTGAAAATCGTAGCGACAGAGACCGACGTCGGTGGACGCGTAGATGAAGTCGTCGCGGTCCTGGTAGAGGCAAGTGACCGTGCTCGAACTCAGTCCGTCACGACGATCGAAGAAGCGCCAGCGCCAGCCCTCGGCGAGGTCGCGGAGCACGACCGTCGCAGGCACGCTCTGCGCCACCGGGCCCGCGGGCCCGCCCAACTGCTGTGCAGTCGCGCCCCCCGGCGTCGCCGCCGCGCCCCCCCGGGGGCGGGGGCCCCGGCAAACGTGGTGGGCAGTCGCGACAGCGACGGGCGCCGGTATCGACGCCAGCGCCAGGAATAGCGCACGGACCAGGGAGCCATCCGACGACATGAGCGCGATGATAGCCGCGCTGCCCGCTCGCCCGCAAAAAATCCGTAGGCCCGTTTGCGAGAGGATCTTAGAATGGGCGGCCGACCACCTCCCCGGACCCTCCACGTAGCCAGACCGACGGAGCCCGCCATGCTGCCCAGACACCGAACAATCGTGGTGACCACGCTCGCACTCACGATAGCGCACGTGGCGCCTGCCATCACGGCGCAGGACGCCGATGTCTCCAAGCGCCAGATAGCCGAGGCGCTCGCCTCCCCGAACTCACAGCTGCGTCACGAGCTCTGGAGCAAGCTCAACCCCGAGGACCGGACGCAGCTGAAGATACTGCTGCAGATTCTCCAGAAGAAGTCCTGGTACGACCGCGACGGAGCGATCAAGGCGCTGGCGACGGCCGCGAGCGACGAGGTCATCGACCGGATCGTCAAGAACCTCAAGAAGCACAAGGATCCGGCCGTGCGCCAGGGTATGGCGGTCGTTCTCGCGAAGATGAACGATGAGAAGTTCTACCCGCACCTCTACGAGGCGCTCGACGACAAGGACCCGCTCGTCCGCCGGATCGTCGCGCACAGCCTTCGCGTCCACAAGAAGAACGACGCGGTGGAGGCGCTGGTGCAGCGATTCCAGAAGGAGAAGGATCCGACCTGTCGCACCTTCCTCGAGCAGTCGCTCAACGAGCTGACCCAGGCGTTCAAGGGCCCCGACCACATCGCCTGGCTTCTCTGGTGGCAGGAAGCGAAGCTCGACAAGGACTACGAGCTCGGCAAGACCGACGACGAGGCCAAGAGAGCGGCCGAGGAGCTCGGCCTGAAGCTCAAGAAGCGCAGGACGGTCTCGGTCACCGGCGGTGTCACCCTGGAGACAGAAGAAAAGGGCGGCGGTCTCGGCGTTCCGATCCTGATCATACCGCACTGGAACCGCAGCAAGGAGGTCTTCAAGCCGTTCCTATCGGAGCTCGAGAAGAACCACAAGCTGTTCTACATCGATCTGCCGGAAGTCAAGAGCTTCAAGAACCTGACAACGATCACCCAGAAGCAGATCCCTTACTACCCGATCGACCAGCTTGTCGAGGCCTTCGAGGATCTGCGCAAGGCGACGGAGCAGGAGCACTTCGCCCTCATGGCCTGCGGCATGAACAGCTGGATCGCGATGCGCTACGCGCGCAAGTATCCGAAGTCCGTCGCCGCGCTGCTCTTCGTCGCGCCGCTACCGACTCTCAAGTCCTTCGGCGACGCGACGATGCGCTTCCAGCGCCAGGGACCGGCGACCAAGGACACCGAGATGCACTACCTCGGCCTGTCGCGACAGATGGACAGCCGAACCGGCGAGAGCCTCCTCGCGAAGTACCACCGCGAGAAGGAGATACCCGAGTGGGAGGGGGAGGGCGGATGTGTCGATCGCCGCGCATGGAGCCTCTACTTCGCCGACGATCGGGATACGTTCATCAGCGTTCTCTACCCGAAGCACACGCGCTATCTCGGCGGCGTCGCGATCCCGAAGTTCGACCTCTTCACGGAGCCGAAGCCCCGGCGCAGGATTCCGACCCTCGTCATCACGGGCAAGTCGAGCCTCTACAACACGACCGAGGAGTCGAAGGCGATCGCCAAGTACTACGGCGGCATCTGCGTGGAGTACAAGCGATCCTCGTGCATGCCCTTCTACGAGGAAGGCACGCGGTTCAACAGGGACGTCGCCAAGTTCCTGAAGAAGTTCACGCGCAAGGCGCCGAAGCGGTCGAGCAAGAAGCCCAAGCAAGACAAGAAGAGCAAGAGCGGCAGCTGACCGTCCGCCTTGATCGACAGAGCCACTGCGGGAGACACGATGCGTCGAATCACCTCGCTCACCATCATCGCCTTGTCGACCATCGTCGCCCCGACGTTCTCGAATCTCCAGCTCGGCCTCGACATCGGTTCGCGGCTCGAGGCTCAGTCTCGGCGGAAAAAGACCCGCGGCAACCCGGCGGATCGCGACGCCGCCCTGGAGGCCGCACTACGAAAACGCACCCAGAAGATCCAGGCGAAGTACTGTCGTGAGCTCGAACGCACGATCGTCTGGGCGACGAAGAACGGCCTGCGGGAGGCGTCCGCCTCGCTGCTGGAGAAGATCCGATCGATCAACCCGCAGCACAAGACACTCGAGAATCTCCGGCAGCGAGTCGAGGCGACCGAGGATCTCGACGATGCGGACAAGATCGCGACGGCAAAGAAGAGCCTCGAGAGGCGACTCGTGGCAGCCAACAAGAAGCAGGGCAAGGAGCTGGTCAGCCTGGCGACCGCGTGCATGAAGGTCGGGCTCTTCACGAAGGCGTTCGACATGGTCTCACACGTGATCGAGATCAGCCCGGACGACACGAAGGCGCGCAAGGTCCTCGGCTTCAAGAAGGATCGCAAGACGAAGACCTGGATCTCCAGCTGGGAGTACGAGAAGCGCAGGAAACACTTCCTCACTCCCGAGGGCTGGGTCGAGAAGAAGCACAAGAGGGACTTCGAGAAGGGGCTAAGGCCGTACAAGGGCAAGTGGATCCCGAAGGAGCGGGAGCGCCAGATCCGGACTCGCAACGAGTTCGCCCCGTACACGGTCGTCTCGGAGCACTTCGAGGTGCGAACGAACCTCGGACGCGAGAAGGCCTACGAGTTCGCGCTGCGTCTCGAGAGCTTCTACAGCCAGTTCTTCCGCGTCTTCATCGGCTACTACGACCAGGCCAACGGCGCGAAGCTTCTCTTCAACCGGCCGGACGTCAAGAAGCAGCACCTCGTGATGCTCTTCCCCACTCACGCCAAGTACCTCGATCACGTCAAGCAGGAGAAGGGAAACGACAAGCTGCTGCGCGAGTCAGCAGGCTTCTACTCCTCGAATGACCGCAAGTCGCGGTTCTACTGGACCGACGACACCGAGGAGACCTACCGCACGCTCCACCACGAGGTCGCCCACCAGCTCTTCGCCGAGACCAAGAGCACGGCGAGAGGCGGCAGCCAGGGCAACAACTGGGTCGTCGAGGGCATAGCGAGCTACATCGAGACGTGGAAGGTGGTCGGTGGAAGGTGGCTTCCCGGCTACGAGATCGAGAACGACCGCCTGCGGCTGACGCGACGCTTCCTGGAGTCCAACGAGGACTGGAAGCTCGCGAGCTTCGCGAGAATCGACCACGACCAGTTTCACAAGGAGAACCGTGGTCTGAACTACGCGATCTCCGGCTCGCTCTGTCACTTCTTCATGCACTACGACGATGAGCGCTACAAGGAGGACTTTGTCCGCTTCCTCAGCGCGTACTACGACGGCAAGGTGAACGAGTCGTCGCTCGTCTCGTACATCAAGGTCGACGGAGCGGGCGGCGTCTTCCAGACGCTCGAGAAGCAGTTCCGGACCTACATGGGCGATCTGAAGCGACCGGTCGACGTCGACGACGGCGTGGCCGGCGGTGGTGACGACGGAGCCGCCGCCGGAGGCTGAGACCCGGCCGCGTGGGGCTGGCGCGACCGTCAAGAGGTGGCTATACTTCCGGCTCCCGCTGAAGCAGATTGTGATGAAACACGCCTTTTTCCTCATCCTGCTGGCGCTGCTCGTCGTCCTCATCCGGGACGGCGCCGCGGCGCAGTGCGCCATGTGAGCGGAGAGTCTCAAGGGCTCCGGTTCGGGGTCCGAGGACGGCAGCAACGTGGGGGCGGGGTTTTACTGGAGCATCCTGTTCATGCTCGGGGTCGTCGGCACGCTGCTCGGCAGCTTCGTGACCGTGGTCTGGCGCAACGTGACGACCGAGACTCGCCGCCATCAGCACGCGTCCCGGGAGACACTGTGATCGGGACTCGGGTGAGCCCGGGGGTTTCCACGGTCCCGAACGAGCCACCCGAACGCCGCCCCGCGCAGCCGCGACGGCGGCACTCAGCCGCCCGATGGCCCGCCGCCGGACGACGTGCTGCGTGAACGCGGGATAAACCCCACCGAGGTCTCCATCCAGGAGCCGCAGCTGCAGCCGCCACCGGCTTCGGGCGAGAGCAGCATGCCCGCGGCCGGGATCGTGCTCAGCCAGCAGTCCGGCCGCAGCCGGCTCCAGCTGGTGACCTTGCCCTTGCGGGGATCCCAGACCGTCACGTTCCCGTTGCGGTAGAAGAACGCCTCGGCACTCGCGGCGTAGGTGCCGCAGCCTCCGGAGGGCATGCGCTTGTCGCCCGGCTTGCCGGTGGCCAGATCGTAGACCAGCGGACGAACGTAGAGCGACGACCCGACGATCGCCGGTCGCGCCATGTGCTCGCCGTGATGACCCTTCGCCCAGCCGAAGCCGGCGTCCCAGAGCGGCTCTCCGGTGTCGCCGTCGTGAACGTAGGAGTGGTAGCGTCCGCCCCCGGAAGAGACGATCGCGATCTTCCCGGCGCGCGCGGCGAGGTAGAAGACGACGACACCGTCGTGCGTGTCGATCGGCTTCTCCCAGAGCCTGGCGCCGCTGTCGACGTCGAGCGCGACGAGGTGCTGGTCCTGCCAGAGCTCCGGAGCGCCCACGCGTCGCGTCTGCGAATCGAGGATCTTCCGGTTGCGGCACTCGACGAAGTAGACCTTGCCGTCCGAGACGGCGATGGTCGAATTGATGATCACGCCGCCCGCGTATCGCCACTTCAGCTCGCCCGACCACGGATAGCGCGCGAAGAGGCTGTCACTGGTGACCTTGTACGTCGCCGGCCCCGACTTCGCGTCGTACCATCCCTCGTTTGCCTGACCCCAGAAGTTCTTGAAGGAGGAGCCCTTGCGGACCGCGCTGCCGAGAAGCTTGTCGCCGACGCGAGCGACGTAGCCCCAGTCGTCGCCTTCGCCGTCCGGAACCCCCTCACCGACCCTCGTGACACCGGCGAGCCGCCCCGTGGCCGCGTCGAGTCGCCAGCAGCGATCACCGATCACGACGTAGACGAATTCGTCATCGGCGCACCAGTTGCTGCAATCGCGCGGCAGGTTGAAGCGGCCGAGCGGAGGAATCTCCCACGACCAGAGGATCGACCCGTTGAACGCGTCGAGCGCGATGATTCGCTCCAGCCCCTGCACGAAGAGACGCCCACCCGTCGACAGCGGAGACGGCTTGCGACCGTTGCGATCCGGCTGCGCTCGAGGCCCCGGTCGTCCGATCCACTGCACGTCGAGATCCGACGCGCCCCGCGCACCGGCGAGCGACTCCTCGCCGAAGGCGGAGTTGTCAGCCGCGCCGTACTGATGCGACCATTCGCCGGCGCCCTCGAGCCCACCGCGTACGATACGAGCCTCCTTGCCCAGGGAGGCACCGGGAAAGATGATTCCTCCCTGCGGACGCGCGATCCTCTCCATCTCCTTCGACGATGGGACCGTCTTGCCCCCCGCCAGCGCGCGCTCGGAGAGGACGAGGTTCGCGAAGCAGCTCGTGAAGGGGAGCGAGTCGAGCGAGTCGACCTCGAGGAACGTCAGGCGATCACCCTGCACGCCGGCGGAATACGCCTGCTCGCGTGCGCGCTCGATTCTCTCGCCGTCGGTGTCGACTCCGATGACGCGCAATCGGCTCCGGCGCAGCAGCTCGTACGCCAGCCCGCCGTCGGTGATTCCGTGGACGACACAGATGCCACGATCGACTCCACCGACCTCGAGCGCTCGGCGGGCGAGGTCCGGCCAGCGGCGTGACATCCGAGCGGTCGAGAGAGGATTCCGGTCCTCGCCGACCGGGTCGAGCTCGAAGTTGAAGAAGCTGTCGCACTCGAACTCGGTGGAGCGCCGCATCTCGTCACCCTCTCCCACCTCGATGGCGTAGGCGACGCTGCTGCCGGGAACGAAGTTGTCGATGCTCGCCTCGTGCACGGTGCCCGACGCCTCACCCGCCACCGAGTGCTCGAGCACTCCGCTCTCTCCCCACCGCAGTGTGGTGTCGGAAGGCTCGTGCGTCTCCCATCTCACGACCGCCCTTCGCAGCCCGGTGAAGCGCAGGAAGGGACCCGCGGCGAGGTCGAGGACCTCGACCTCGGGGCTCCTCAGCGCGCGAGACCTCGCACGCGTCGCGATCTCCTCGGCCCCGAGGGCACGGTCGTAGACCCACACCTCCTGGAGCGACCCCGCGAGCCGGAAGTTCTCATCGTCGTCGTGGTACGCGCCGATCTCGTAAAAGGCGCGCGGAGGGTAGTCGATGTCGCCGCGCTGGCTCCTGGAGGAGCCCTCCAGCTTGCCGTCGACGTGAATGCGGATCTCCTCTCCGTCGTAGGTGCCGACGACGTGGTGCCAGCTCCCGGCCTCGAAGGGCGTGCGAGCCGCGACGTACTCGAGCTTCGGCGGGCCCTCGACCGCGCTGACGGCGAAGCTGAACTTCGAGCCGGTGTACCCGAGGAGCCAGCCCTTCTCGTAGCTGCCGTTGTCCTGGAAGGCGCCGACGATGCCGCCCCACGACTGCGCGCGATCGACGCGCACCCACGCCTCTGCGCTGATCGTCCGCGTCGGCAGCTTGCCCTTCTTGTGATCGTCGAGGAGGGTGACACTGTGCGTCTCGCCGTCGAGCTCGAGGGCCTGGGAGTCGTCCGCGAGCACCTGCAGCCGAGGCGTGCCGACGATGGCTCCGTCGATCTTGCCGACGAGGTCCTTCACCTTCCTGCCGTTGACACTCCCGTTCTGAAAGAGCCAGCGACCGTGAAGCCCCTCGATCCGGTCCGGCGGCGCGGTCAAGGTCGCAAGCGTCCCGGGCTTCGCCTCCGCGCGGGGTCCGGTCCGGGGGTTCGCCACGCGCCCGCGCTTCGCACCCCGTCGGAACGCGTGGATGTTCCCGAGATCCGTGCTGACGAGGAGCGTGCCGTTCGCGACCGCGAGCCCGTGAGCGCGGCCCTCGACCGCGCCGGTCCAGATCTTCTCGCCGCTCCTGGCGTCGAACGCGGCGACCTCGTTCGAGCCACCGACGAAGAGAGCCCCTCCGGCATAGATCAGCGAGAACGAACTCTCGCAGTCGACCTTCCACACCGCCTGCGGCTTCTTCTTCGATCGATCGAGCCCGGCGAGCGAGCGATCCGAGAGCAGAAACGCCGCGTTGCCGACCACCACCATGGCGTTGGCGTCCTTGAACGTCGCGACGCGCGTACGGGTCTCCACCTGGCTGCTGGTGATCCATCCCGTCTTGTTGCCGGGCCCGTGGAGAATTCGCGAATCGGGCGTCACCAGGACAAAGCAGCCACCGCCGCCCTCGAGCGAGCCTCGCTTGGCGCCATCCGCACGGGAGAAGAGAAGCGGCGCGACGCGCCCCTGAGGGGCGATCAGGCGGGTCTTCGATGCCAGCAGCGCACCCTCGAAGGTCACGTCGCGAAGCTCGCGCACGTAGCGGCCATCACCGGTCGGCTCGCCACTGGCCACGTCGACCGCCGAGAGCCACGACGACCTCCACGGCAATAGCGAGTTCGCGAAGTAGGCGGTGCCTGCGTCCACGAGCACGCCGGTGCGACAGGGCGACAGCGGAATCATGCGACCGTTGTGAACGATGAGGCGGCCCGACGGTGTCGGCGCGCGCTTCCAGCGGAGCTTGCCGCTCCTGGCGTCGACCGAGTACGCATGGCCGTCATCGGAGCCGAAGAACAGACGGCCGGCGAAGAAGCTCGGCGGCACGCGCACCGGCGCGTCGGTGAAGTAGACCCAGCGCTCCTTCCCGGTCCTCGCGTCGAGACAGTGCACGGCGTCGTCGAACGAGGAGCCGAAGTACACGGACTTGCCGACAGCGATGACGTGAAACGCCTTGTCGTAGTCGCGCATCGAGCGCAGGCCACGGATGCCGGCGTACGCGTCCCACTTGGCCGGCCCCGCCCACGCGGGGCGAGGCGGACCGGGAGACTTCCACACCCAGACGGGGCGCAATCTCTCGACGGCGAGCGACTCGGCGGTCACGCCGCTGCGTCGGTTGTCATGGCGGTAGGTCGGCCAGTCGCCCGCCCGAGCGGGACCGGCGGCGGCGAGAAGGACAACGGAAATGACGACAGCGCGAGCGAGAGCCCGCACGCGACGAGAGGCCATGGGGATTCCGAGCTCCTGCGGTCCAGCGAAACGCGACGCGAGCGATGCCACAACAGTGTCGCCTCTTGCGCTCCGCAGCTCAACCCTCACAATGCCGGGGCGGGTCGTCGTGACGCGACGGACCGCCCTCGTTCCACCCGGCGGAATCACGACAGAACCGGAGCAGAGTTACCGTGTCCAGCACCTCGTTCGATCTTGGCGGCAAGGCGGCCCTCGTCACGGGCGGGGCCAGCGGCATCGGCAAGGCGATCGCCAGGGCCTTCGTCGAGCACGGCGCCCGGGTCCACATCGGTTCGCGCACTCCGGAGAAGGTCGAAAGTGCCATCGCCGAGCTGCGCGAGACCACCGGCAGGTCGGAGGATGTCGCGGGCTCGCCGCTCGACGTGACGGACGACGACAGCGTCCGGGCCGCCGTCGACGCGACCACGAGCGCCTTCGGCTCGCTCGACATCCTCGTCAACAGCGCCGGCATCCTGCTCAAGAAGCCGACGCTCGAGCTCACGCTCGACGAGTTCAACACGATCCACGAGTCGCACGTCACGGGCTCGCTGCGCTGTTGCCAGGCCGCGGGCACGGTGATGAAGGAGCAGGGTGGCGGCGCGATCATCAACATCGCCTCGATCTCCTCCTTCGTCGATCTCGTCGAGGTCGCGGCCTACGGAGCCGCCAAGAGCGCGATTCTCGCTCTGACGCGCAGCCTCGCGAACGAGTGGGGTAAGGACGGAATCCGCACCAACGCAATCGCGCCGGGCTTCATCCCGACTGACCTCAACCGACAGTTCCTCGAGGGCACCGATCGCGGGCGACGGATCCTCGAGAACACGCCGATGGGACGTTTCGGCGCCGCCGACGAGATCGCCGGCGCGGGTGTCTTTCTCGCCAGCCCGGCGGCGAGCTTCGTCAACGGCCACACGCTCGTCGTCGACGGCGGCTACCTCGCGTGCGGCATCGGCGACTCCTTCGCGCCCTGGGCCCCCCCAGGGGAGAGCTGATCGACACGCAATCGGCCCGACGTGGCAGATCGTCGTGGCCCGAGCTTCTCTGCGGCACCGCCGGATGAGGCCAAGAGCATGAAGATCACCGCCATCGACTGTCACGTCCTCCTCGTTCCCGACGTCAAGACCGACGCGACCTCCTCGGCGCAGGACGACATCGTCGTCTTCGTGCACACCGACGAGGGAGTCACCGGCGTCGGCGAGAGCGACGTCAACCCCTGGATCGCACGAGCCTGCATCGAGGCGCCGAGCACCCACACGATGGGGCTGGGCCTGAAAGACATGCTGATCGGCGAGGATCCCCGCGACACCGAGCGTATCTGGGAGAAGCTCTACGTCGGCAGCTGCATGAACGGCCGACGCGGCGCCGTGATCAACGCCATGGGCGCGATCGACATGGCCCTGTGGGACATCAAGGGCAAGGTCGCCGGCAAGCCGTGCTGGCAGCTCCTCGGGGAGAAGGCGAAGGACTCGATCGTCCCCTACGCGTCGCTGCAGCCGAACGGCGACACCTACGAGGAGTACCGCGACTCGCTCGTCGAGTGGGTCCTCAGGGCGAAGCAGTTCGGCTTCAGCGCCGCGAAGCTCGAGGTGACGCTCAGCGGCCCCTACAACCACAGCGGGATGAACGAGCCGGACGAGCGTATCACCGAGACCGTCGCCGCGTGCCGCAGCGCCGTCGGCGACGAGTTCGTCCTCATGGTAGACGTCCAGTACACGTGGTCGGATGCCGACACCGCCCTGCGGACGCTCCTGGAGCTCGGCGAGCTCGGCGTCTACTTCGTCGAGACGCCGCTCTGGGTCGACGACCTCGCGGGCCACGCGCGTCTTCACGAGGAAGCGCCGATGCCGATCGCATCGGGCGAGTGGCTGACCACGCGCCACGAGTTCGCCGACCTCATGGACATCGGCAAGATCGGCATCGCGCAGCCGGACGTCGGTCGCGTCGGCGGGCTCACCGAGGCGAAGCGAGTCTGCGACATGGCCGCCGAGCGCGGCGTCCGGATCATCCCGCACTGCTGGAAGACGGGAATCAGCATCGCCGCGAGCGCGCATCTGGCCGCCGTCACTCCGCACTGCCCCTACTTCGAGTTCCTGCCGGCCTCGTTGACCGACTCGCTGCTGCGCCGTGATCTCGTCGCCGACGAGCTGAAGATCGTCGACGGGCGCATCCCGCTGCCCGACCGCGCCGGTCTCGGCATCGAGGTGGACATGGACGCGCTCCGCGGCTTCGAGGTCGACTAGACCCGAGCCCACAGAGCGTCGAGACGCCCACTCGGCGCCAGCGTGACAGGCTCGCGACCGGTGCGCCTCCTCGACGAAGAACCGGCTTTCAGAAGTTCGACTCGACCATCGGGCGGAAGGTCATCTCGTGCAGGACCAGGTCCTGCGGCATCGTCAGCGCCGCATGAACCGCCTCTGCAACGCTCGCGGGGAGCATGTAGTCCGGGCGCTCGAGGGGCCGGAAGTCGGTGTCCGTGCCGCCAGGGTAGATCGACGTGACACGGACGCCATCGACTCGCACCTCCTTGCGAAAGACGCGCGTCAACGACTGGAGCCCGTTCTTCGCCGCGGTGTACGCGCCCATCGTCTCCATGTCCGCATGACAGACGGTCGAGAGGATGTTGACTACATGACCGCCGCCGGCGGCCTTCATCCCGGGGTAGAGATCCCGCATGAGCCGGAACGGAGCACGCAGGTTGACCGCCATGATGGAGTCGAGCTCGGCGTCGTCGACCTCGCTAAGCGGGGCCTTGCGCGGGTTGAATCCGGCGTTGTTGATCAGCACGTCGACCGTTCCGAGACTTTCGCCCACCGCGTCGACGAAGGCATCGAGCTTCGCGTCGTCCGCGAGGTCGAAGGCCGCGACGTGAACAGCCGACGCCCCGAGCTGCTCGATCGACGCGCGCACCTCCGCGAGGGCGTCCCGGTTCCGCCCGCAGATCGCCAGACGGGCGCCGTCTCGAGCCAGCCTCCGAGCGATGGCACGGCCGATCCCACGCGAAGCGCCGGTGATGACGACGGTCTTGCCCTGAAGTGTCTGCATGTCATTCGCCTCGCTTCTTCGACTCCTGATCGAGCCACCGAGGTTCGTCCAACATATCCGAGAACCGGCGCGCAAAGCAACCGGACCTGCCCCCCGGACTTTTCGCTTGCGACAAGTCGACGTGGCGAATAGCTCATCGGTACGCGGGCGTCCGGAGTCGAAGAGCGCAGTCCCCTGGCAGAGCACCCCGAGGAGTCCCCCCGATGCGTCGTTACGTACCTCTCACCGCGCGCCTCGTGATCATCCTCGCAGCGCTCTCTTGCTCCTGCGGCAAGGAGACCTCGTCCGGCGAACCGACCGTGAAGAACCCCGCGGGAAAGACGCCGGCAAGACCGCCCGACAACACGTCGGTGGCAGCGCCGGAGCCTGCCCCGCCGTCTCCCTATCTCGACCCCACCAGCGCCGACGGCAAGAAGTGGGCGGAGCACACCGGCGGCGTCCGGTTCGTCCTCGGCTACGAGAGCGGCCACGCACTCGCCCGGAAAACGGGCCGGCCCGCCATGTACTTCGTCACCACGACGTGGTGCAAGTACTGCCGGCTGATGGCGAAGAACAACTTCGACGACGGCGAGGTGAAGAAGCTCCTGGAGGCCTTCGTCTGCGTGCTCGTCGACGGCGACGCCGAGGAGCGACGCGCTCGTCTGTTCGGCGCGCCCGGCTTCCCCCACGTCGTCTTCACCGCGCACGACGGAGAGCGGCTCGCCGACGCATCGGGGGCGCAATCCGTCGAGCGCTTCCGAGCCTTGATCCGGAAAGCGACGGCGGCAAGGGGATAGCGCGCCTCGCCGACCGTCCGCGATGCACGGCATGGACGCGGATCAGCGAATCTTCTCCGGCGCCCTCTGCTGCCGGGGAATCAGGGACGTGTACGGACGATCACCGCGCCACTTCGCGAAGTCGGCCTTCGCCCGGCTCACCAGCGTCGGGCTCCCGAGCAGCTCCACGGTGGCTCCGGCGAGCGCCTTGGCGGCGACCACGAGCCCCTTCTCGCCGATCGACATGCCGGTGCAAGCGACGATCTGCCAGCTGTGGCCGGGAGCTCCGTAGGTGTAGCTGGCCACACGACAGCCGCCCGTCGGCACCATCCAGCTGACGTCGCCGACGTCCGTCGACGCCTTGACGAGCACCGGCTCCTCGGGCAGCGGCAACACGGTCTCACTGAGCGACAGGGGAAGGTCCTCGCCGCGCGCCTCGACCAGCGGCTCCTGCGTTCGACGTGCGAAGGCCTTTTCGGCGGTACTGAAGCTGGGCGCCCCGACGAGCTCGAGGTTGCGCTGGATGACCTCCGACAGCACGCGGTTCGGCACGAGCTCGTGCGCGTCGCTCGCCACCTCGATCTCGACCTTCGTATCCGTCATCATCGCCGCGCCCGTGGCGATCTTCTCCATGCGCCGGTACATGTACTCGACGTCGGCGTGGTCGTTGGCGCGCAGGTAGTACCAGACCTGCGCCTTCGGCGGCACGACGTTCGGCTGCCCTCCTCCATCGGTGATGACGTAGTGAATGCGAGCGTCCTCCTTCAGGTGCTCGCGCAGGTAGTTCGCTCCGATGTTCATCAGCTCCACGCCGTCAAGGGCGCTGCGACCGTCGTGCGGCGACAGCGACGCGTGAGCTGCCAGTCCGCTGAACGTGTACTTCACCGAAACGACGGCCTTGCAGAGCGAGAACGAGGTCTGTGTCCGATCTGACGGGTGCCAGTGGAGCGCCACGTCACAATCCTTGAAGAGCCCCTCCTTCACCATGTAGGTCTTGCCGATGCCGGTCTCCTCGGCGGGCGTCCCGTAAAGGCGAATCGTCCCCCGCAGCCCGCTCTTCTCCATCGCCTCGCGCGCCGCGACCGCCGCCGCGACGCTCGCCGTGCCGAAGACGCTGTGACCGCACGCGTGCCCCGCGCCGCCCGCGACGCGTGCGGTGCGCGTCGGCTCGGAGCGCTGCGACATCCCCGGAAGCGCGTCGTACTCGGCGAGAATCGCTATGACCGGCGCGCCGGACCCGTAGCTGCCGACGAACGCGGTCGGCATCCCGGCGATCCCCTTCTGCACCGCGAAGCCGTTGTCCTCGAGGTATGTGATCAGCGTGCCGCTCGACCTCCGCTCCTCGAGGCCGACCTCTGCGGCCTCCCAGATCGTGCGGTTGATCTGCCGCAGCCGGTCGAGGTCAGCATCGACTCGATCGAAGGCGGTACGCCGGGCCCGGCTCTCGTCCGCACCGACGCAGGATGTGAGAACGACGCAGGCGAACAGAACGGGATGTCGCATGGAGAGCTCCCCTCGGATGTCAAAAGGTGTGTCGGACGGGTTTCCCTGTCGACTCGTCGCCCTATTCTGTCCAATGAGTGTCGCCTCGCGCAACGGTGACGACAAACCGTCCGTCAAGACACCGTCGCGTTCCGGCGCTCCCATGACGACCTGATCGAGCGCCCGCGCGACCGGATCGAGCTTTCGCAAGAGGATTGATCCGCGCCGCTCGGCCCTGTTATCCTCCGCGCCCATGCGACGACGTGAGAAGGCCGAGCGCATCCAGAAGATCCTCGACGCGCTCTACCCCGAGCCGCCGATCCCGCTCGACCACGGCGACGCCTACACGCTGCTCGTCTCGGTGCTGCTCTCGGCACAGACCACGGACAAGCGTGTCAACATGGTGACTCCGGAGCTCTTCTCCCGGGCACCGACGCCCGCGGAGATGGTCCGGCTCTCGGTCGACGAGATCCTCGCCATCGTCCGCACTTGTGGCCTCGCTCCGGCGAAGGCGAAGGCCATCAGAGCGCTCTCGGAGATCCTCGTCGACGAGCACGGGGGCGAGGTGCCCCGGGACATCGAGGCGCTCGAGCGACTGCCGGGCGTCGGTCACAAGACCGCCAGCGTCGTCATGATCCAGGCCTTCGACACACCCGCGTTTCCGGTCGACACTCACATCCACCGGCTCGCCGAGCGCTGGGGACTCTCGAGCGGCAAGAATGTCGAGAGGACCGAGCACGATCTCAAGAACGTCTTCGCCCGGGAGGACTGGGCCCGCCTCCACCTGCAGATCATCTACTTCGGACGCGAGCACTGCCCTGCGCTGCGCCACGACCTGTCGACGTGCGCGATCTGCTCCTGGGCGGCGACCAGGAAGCGTATCGCCGACGAGGCACGCAAGAAGACCGCGCGCAAGAAGACCGCGCGCGGCGCCAACCGGCGAGGGTAGCGCTCCGGTCGGCCGCAGGTCAGTCGACGAGGTCGTCCTGCGTCGGATCCCCGCCCGGGAAGGGAAACGGCGCCGGCGGCCGCGGGCCGCCGCGGAAGAGAAAGTCGAGGACGCGGATGGCGTCGGTGACGTTGAGCGCTCCGTCGTCGTCGACGTCCGCCGAGTCCAGAGGGCTCGGCGAAGGCCCTCCCAGAAAGAGCGAGTTGATGATGCGAACCGCGTCGCTCAGATCGACCCGGTCGTCGCTGTTAGCATCCCCGCGGACGAAGATCTCTCCATCGGCTTCCAGGAACTCGACGACGCTGTTGTTTCCCGGATCATCCTCGATGATCCGGACATCGTCTATGTACCAGCCCTCCGCGATGCGACAGTTGCCACAGTCCCATCCGACGTGAAAGCGAACGCGGATCTCTTCCCCCGCGGCGAAGGCGATCGGACAGCGCACGAGCTCGAAATCGCCCCCCGTCGTGCCGCTGAAGGCGCCGCTGTGCCCCGCCCCGGAGATCGGCGAATCGCAGCTCGACCCTCCGAGGATGTGCGGATAGCCGCGTTCGGGCTCGAGGGTCGTCCAGCTGCCGCCGGGAAGCACGCGCAGCTCGACGACACCTCCGTCAGCGAAGAAGTCGGGTCGGTCACAGTCGTCGTGCTCCGCCCAGTGCGCGAACTGCAGCAGGGGACGGCGAGCGACCTCCAGCCGGATCGGGGGAGACTCGAGAACCGCGTGCGACGCCTGCGACGCCGAGACACCGCTGTGAAAGCTGTAGACACCGTCGAAGGAGCGCACGTCGGTACGATTCCACTCGTGCGCCGGCCCGCCGAGCACGCGGTGCGTCCAGCCCTCCTCGCCGTCCTCGAATCCGAACCCGACCGGCGCGAAGAGCCCGGCGTCGCGTAGCCCCCGGTTCTCGCTGTCGCGCGCGTGGATCCGGACGGCGCCCGGCTCGATGCCCCGGAGGTCGACCTCGACCGTACCGTCGATCGCCTCCACGAGAGCCTCCGACGTCCCGCCTCCGGAGATGACGCTCCCACCCAGCCCACTCTCGGCCCACAGAGCGCCTCCGGTCGCACCGATCGTGAAGCGAACCGGCGGGGCGTTGCGCGGAGCCACGCCGTCGCGACGCGCGATGCGGAACGAGACGCGCGCGGGCTCGCCGAACGCCGCTGGACCACCGGCGAAGATCTCCAGGACCATCTCCTCGAGAATGAAGGGGTCCGAGCCATCGAGCGCACCATCCCCGTCCGTGTCCGGATCCAGCGGATCGCTGCCCAGCTCGTTCACCTCGACACCGTCCAGCAGCCCGTCATCGTCGCTGTCCGCATCGAGATGATCGGTGCGCAGGCGCAGCTCCACTCTCGTCACCAGGCCGTCCTCGTCGGGGTCGAGGTCTGCGTCACCGGGATCTCCCGGATCCATGCCGAAGCGGTCCTCGACCACGTCGGAAACGCCATCCCCGTCGCTGTCGTCGTCGAAGTTGACCACGTCGAGCAGGAGATCGACATCGATGAAATCGAGCGTGCGCCCCGACAGCCGGGAGAGGAACGCCGCTCGCGTCAGCGCCGTGCCGGAATCGTCAGCGCTGTACTCGTAGTGGAGGATGACTCGCTTCTGCCCCGGGGGAATCGTCAAGTCGTAGGCCCAGATCACCCGTCCGTCGGTCGTCACCTGCGTGACGACCGGATCTGCCGGGGTCTGCGAACCACCGAACAGCGTGCCGATTGCTGCAGAAGTGTCGCCAGTCGAGACGACGACCCAGCGATCGTCGGAGTCGAACTCCCGGTCGCCGGACGACGTCACCGCGTCACAGCCGGTGCGTCCCGGGCATGCCGCCACGAGCTCGCTGATCACGAACACCCGCCGGGAGATCGTTCGATCTCCGGGGTTCTCGAGCACCTCGAGGTAGCGCACGAAGGGAGCGCCGGTGCCCGGCACGAAGACGTGACGTGTGACCTCGACGCCGTTCATCGCCACCGGCCCGATCAGCAGCGTTCGGTGCAGAGGTCGCACGATGGCGCGTTCGAGACCCGGAAAACCGTGGCCGCCGACCTGCAGGTTGGAGCCCGACCGCCAGCCGGCCCCGACCGCGGCGATGCTCCCGTCCGCCTCGATACGAAGCGGCCTGCCGTCGGCGCCCTCGAAGGCCACCGGCAAGGTCGCTTCCACGACATCGTCGCCCGGGTCGTTCGGATCGAGACCGAGGCCGACCTCCTCGCCGTCGGCGACGCCGCCGCCGTCACTGTCGGCATCGAGCGGGTCCGTGCCGGTGTCCTCGTCACCGACGTACGTTCCGGTGCCGGTCTCGACCCCGTCGAGGAGTCCGTCTCCGTCGCTGTCGGGATCGAAGGGATCCACTCCTCTCTCCAGCTCGTCGGCGTTCGAGAGCCCGTCGAGATCCTCGTCGCCGTCACGTCCGAGCACGCGCACGGAGACTCGCGCGGCAGCCACGTCGACGCCGAAGCCCTCCGTATCCTCCACCGCGACCGAGACGACGCCCGACGCCGCGGCAACGAGCGCAAGCCCCACGCGGTCGCGCCGGGTCTCGACGAGCACGCGCGAAGAGCCGCCACCTTCGAGCACGCGGCCGGCCAGCGCCGCGCCGTCGAAGACGACGCTCCCCGGAGCCGAGACCGTCAGCCGAACGTCCATCCCGGGAGACCCGCCGGCGAGGCTGACGATGATCCCGAGCACGCCGGGCTCCCCTTCGAGCAGGATCTGCGGAGCGGTCAACTCGACGCGCAGGACTCCGGACACGAACGGGTCCTCTGCATCGCCGACGCCGTCGTCATCGCTGTCGGGATCGTTCGGGTCGCTGCCTCGACGTAACACCTCCTCCCCGTCGCCGACGCCGTCATCGTCGCTGTCCGGGTTCCGAGGGTCGGTGTGGTTCGCGATCTCCTCACGGTTGGCGAGCCCGTCAGCGTCGGGATCGGCGTCCGCGTCAGCGCGGTCGCGCGGGTCGAGTCCATTGTCGATCTCCGAGAGGTTCGGGATGCGATCCCCGTCCGTGTCGAGGAAGTGGAAGCCGCGCCGGACGGCGCTGGTGAGGACACGAGCGAAGACATCACTCTGCTGCGCCGCGTCGAACCCGATGAGCACGACATGCCCGTGCTCGACGCGCTTCGAGATGGCGACCGGGCCACCGTCGGACGCACGTCGAGCGGCGACGTCGACGGACGGCTCGAGCACTCTCCAGGTGTTCGAGCCCGCGGGCGCGGCGCTGGAGTCGGCCAGACCTCGAGCGAGAAAGTGCCCGGGGTCGACGACCTCGACCCGGTCGCCGATGTCGCTGACGGAAGTCGCGGAGCCCGTCAGCAGACCTGCGCCCGAGAAGAGCGACGTCGCCTCGACGGAGAGCCCGACGACGACGGCGCCGCTTCGCACGAAGCCGCTGATCGCGTCCGCGAGGCCACGCCCCCGAGCGCGAACCTCCGCGTCGGTCGGCGCCGCGTCGAGGGGAGGAACGAGGAGGACGTGGGCGCCGGCGAGATCCGACTCGAGCTGCCCGCCTTCCGCGGCCGACGACAGCTCGACCTCGACGTCCCGAAAGCGCGTGCGCAGGAGATCGAGCGAGCGGTCGACGGCGAGCGAGCTCGAGAGGGGGGTCCAGACGACCATCCTCGCGACCGTGTCGTCGGAGTCGTCGTTCGGGTCGAGCCCGAGCTCGACCTCGAGCCGGTCTCCCATGCCCGCACCGTCGGTGTCGCCCCGCAGAGGATCGCTGCCGGTGTCGTCGAGCCCGACGAAGACACCGCTGGCGGTCTCGACGAGATCCGTGAGCCCGTCCGAGTCGGAGTCGATGGTCAGCGGGTCGGTTCCTCGCGAGACCTCGTCGCCGTTCGGCACACCGTCCTCGTCGGCGTCGAGCGACGACTCGAGCACGGACACGGCCGCGTCGATGCCGCGCAGCGTGACGTCGTCGATGTACCAGCCCTGCCACGCGGACGAGCCGTTCGACTCGAGGACGAAGCGAAGCCGGATCCGCTGACCAGCGAAACGGGTGAGGTCGATACGCAGGCGCTCGAAGCCGCCGCGAGGCCCGGAGAGCTCCAGGAGAGGAGGCAGCGCGTCGAAGGGCTCATCATCGACGGCGATCTCGATGCGCGCGATATCGCAGCACAGCTCCGTCGAGATCCACTGCCAGAGCTCGAGCTCGACCGCCCCCGGAGCCGCCAGCAGGATCTCCGGCGATGTCAGGACGGAGCGGGAGTCGTCGTCGTAGGACCCGTCCAGATCGACTCCCCAGAGCCGTTCGCCCGAACGGGCCCTCTCCGGTCCCGTCAACGGGGCTCCCCACTCCCACTCGTCCACCGCACTCGAGCGCGTGAAGCCGCCGGCGCAGAGGTCGAAGTCCAGACGCTTCTGTGGAACGAAGACGACGCCGGTACGAAAGGCGTCATCGACCTCGAAGCGGAGCTCCCCCGGAGCGTCCGGAAACACGTCGATGGTCGCGAAGCCGTCGTCGGTCTCGATCTCGACGACGGAGGTGCCCCCGCCGGCGCGCAGCGTCCCGACACGCGCCGACCCCGCGAAGCGCGCGGGCCCGACCATGCGAATACGCAAGCGGACCGGAAGAAAGACAGGCTCGTCGGCGTTCGTGAGCTCGAGGGTGACCGCGCTCGCCTGATCGACGAGCCCGAGGGTCGGGGCCAGCAGGCGCACCGTCAGCCGCTGACGCGGGAAGGGATAGTCCCCGTCGTCAACGCCCTCGCCGTCAGTGTCCGCGCCGCGCCGGTCGCTGCGGTCGTCACGGCGCTCCTCGCCGTCGAGCGCGCCGTCGCCATCGGTGTCCGGGTCGTCGATGGCCGTTCCCGTCGCGAACTCCGTGGAGTTCGAGATCCCGTCCTCATCGAGGTCACGGGCACCGTCCGCCGGATTGGCGGGTTCGAGCCCGTGGCGACGCTCGACGTGATCCGGGATCCCGTCGCGATCCGAGTCGGCGAAGCGGACCCCCCAGCGAAGAGCGTTCGACACCACGCGAGCGACGACCGCACTGACGTCAAAGAGGTCGAATCCGACGACGACGATCACTCCGGCTTCTACCTCGAGCGTGGCGATCACCGACGCACCGTCAGCGTCACGCTCCACGATGCTCGACACATCGGGGTCGTCGAAGGTCCATGCGCTCATGAAGCCGACGCTCGGAAATGATCGCGGCAGGGACCGCGTGAGCTCGTGGCCCGGCTCGACGACGGTGAGCGGTTCGCTCGGGGCCGACGGCGCCACCGGAGTCGCCGCAAGAATCCCCGCGCCCGCGAGCAGGTCGACACTGTCCCTCGAGAGCGCGAGAACGAGACCGCCGCGGCGCAGGAATCCACGGAGGACGTCTCCGAGCTCGGCCCCCCTGGCGCGGGCGTCGACGAGACGCTCGAGCTCCGGGAGCAGCAGCACGTCGGCGCGTTGCAGGGCGCCGACGAGCACGTCGTTGCCGTCCCGCTCCACCTCGAGAAGCTCGAAGTGCGGATAGTGGTCGCGCAACGCGGCGACCGTGTTCGCGACCTCGCCGGTCGCGCCGGTGTCCGCGTGGGCCGTCCACACGACCACCTCCAGCGGCGGATCGTCGGACGAGACGAGTGGATCGAAGCCGACCGCGACCTCGCGTGCGTCACTCGCGCCGCCGCCGTCCGAATCGGGCCTCAGAGGATCGGTTCGAGCGGTCATCTCGTCACCGTCGCGGAGGCCGTCGTCGTCGGTATCGGCCCTCAGAGGGTCGGTGCCGAGTTCGAGCTCGCGACGGCTGGAGAGCCCGTCCTCATCGGCGTCTCCCTCTGCCTCGAGGACCGGGACCTCGACCGTTCCGCCGGACGCCGACAGGGCGACGTCGCTCTCCCTCGAGTCGACGATGGCGACCGCGACGGAACCCACCGAGGACGCGACGAGGTCGATCTCCGCGACTCCGTCGACGGTCTCGAGCACGACGGTCGAGCTTCCACCGCCGGCGACCAGCCGACCGGCGCGCGCATGGCTCGCGAAGACGGCGTCCTGCGACAGCCCCAGTGTGATCTCGAGCGGCCCGGAGGCCGGCTCGCCATCGACCGTCAAGCGCAGCCGTACCGCGAACGCGACGCCGCGCAGCGCGGCGCCGGCAACCTCGAGCCGCGCGTCGATGCGCGTCAGGGGGCGCTCGTCCGACGCATCGCCTACGCCGTCGCCATCGGTGTCGGCGCGACGCGGGTCGGTGCTGGTGACATCGACCTCCCGGAGGTCGGAGAGACCGTCGCCGTCGGTATCGGCGTGTCGCGGGTCCGTACCGAGCCGGAACTCCCGGGCATTGTCGAGGCCGTCGCCATCGAGGTCCGTCACCCCGTCGGACGCGCCGCGCGGATCGAGTCCGAGACGGTGCTCGTCGGCGTCCGGGATGCCGTCGCCATCTCCGTCACCACGAAGAGCGGCCAGCGCGACGGCGTTCGCGGCAACGCGCATCGAGTCGTCGTCGAATGTCTGGTGGCTGAATCCGATCAGGACGGCGGACCCGGAGCCTTCGTCCTTCACCGCGACGACGGACTCGCCGGGCCGCGTACCGGCGACGACGATGGCGACCTCCGCATCGACGACTCCGAACGGCGTCGTCGTGTCCTCGCCACGCAGTGTCGAGCGGAGGCCCCGGGCGAGGAGATGGGAGGGGTCGACGACGGGGAACACGGAGTCGCGAGTCCGGTCGTCTCGCGGCAGTGCCACCAGGACATCCGCGGCGCCGAGAAGCACGGCACCGGATCGACCGAACGCGACGACAACTCCCTGACGCCCCGCGAAATCGCGCAGAGCCGCGCCGTGCCGGCTCCCCTCCACAAGACCGGCGTCGACCGAGCGCCACGGCGGAACGATGAGCACGTGCGCGCTTCGCAGCAGGTCGCTCGCCGAGTCACTGAACGGATCGTCCGATCGCGTGACCGTGACGCCGTCGACGAAGAGCGGCAGCGAGCGCTCCAGCGCGTTGACCGCGCCCGTCGGCGGGTCGTCGTGAGTCCACACGAGGACGCGCAGCTCGAAAGCGTCGTCGATGGCACGACGAGGATCGCGTCCCATCTCGACCTCGAATCCATCGAGGAGGCCCCCGCCGTCGCTGTCCGGATCGAAGGGATCCGTTCGAGCGCGCACCTCATCTCGCGAGATCAGGAGGTCGCCGTCCGGATCGGCGTCGGCGTCATCCGGGTCGTCCGGGTCGAGGCCGCCGCGCACCTCCACGCTGTCCGCGCACTCGTCGTCGTCGCGATCGAGATCCTGCTCGAGGAACAACCC